>NZ_PJBT01000020.1:0-287323 GCF_002836035.1 Halomonas sp. MES3-P3E
GCTATATCGAAACACGCCAAAAAAACCGCTTAACGGTGAGGAGGAAGTAGATTCAGAGGGTGGTGGTGACATAGTAAGACTGGCAAAACACCGAGTGAAAAAGGAGTGCCATGATGCGGTGGTTAAGCGTGGATAGCCAGCTCAACCGCCGGTTGCCTTCAACGGCAACGCGGCGGAGAGGGAATTACCTGTATAGATGCTTAAGGGCAGCGATTTACCAGGGAAGCACTGCCCCGTCGGTGCGCGGTTCGGTGCCGCCTTGCAGTACGCCCGTTTCAGGGTCGCGCAGAATGATTTGACCTCGGCCAAAGCTGATGGAATCGGCCACTTTGACGATGTCGTGGCCCCGGCGGGCCAGCGCAAGCGCTAAATGATTAGGGAAGTCCGCTTCCACTTCGATGGTTTTGCCTTTGGTCCACTTCCAGCGGGGCATATCGAGGGCCGCTTGGGGGTTAAGCTGATCTTCTAGCATCGCCGTTACTACCTGCACATGACCTTGCGGCTGCATATAGCCGCCCATCACGCCAAACGGCCCAACGGCTTGATTATCTTTGGTGATAAAGCCGGGGATGATGGTGTGATAGGTGCGTTTGCCGGGCGCCAGAGCATTAGGATGCTGCGGGTCGAGTGAGAACGACCAGCCACGGTTTTGCAGGCTGATACCCGTGCCGGGAACTACGATACCAGACCCAAAGCCTTCAAAATTGCTTTGAATAAATGACACCATATTGCCTTCATCATCAGCTGTTGCCAGATAAACGGTGCCGCCTTTTACTGGGTTGCCATGAATGGGGTCAATAGCTTCTTGGCCAATCAGGTTTGCGCGTTGCGAGAGGTAATTGCTTGAAAGCATTTGCTTAACGCTCGGTTTCATAGCTGAACGTTCAGTAATATAATGTAATCCGTCTATATAGCCTAACTTGGTTGCCTCAATACGACGGTGCAGTGTTTCCTCCTGATCTTTTGATTCATCACCTAATGATTCAAGAATACCTAGAGCTTGAAGAACAATTAATCCACTGCCATTGGGTGGGATTTCCCAAATGTCATGACCTTTGTAGCGCACGCTAATCGGATCAACCCACTCTGGCTGATAAGCGGCCAAATCTTCTTTGCGTAAGAAACCGCCATGTTCACGGGAAAAGACATCCATAGCATCTGCTAGATTTCCCTGATAAAACGCATCAGCCTTGCTGCTGGCAATTTCACTCAGCGTTTTCGCCATATCAGGAGAACGCCATACATCACCTGCTTTAGGTGCTTGGCCGTTGGGAGTAAAATGAGAAAACCAGGGCTTGAACTCAGCTGTCTCATATTGACCATAGCGTTTTTCTGCACTTCTCCAGAGCTGGCTAGCTACGGGTGATACAGCGAAACCTTTTTCAGCTAATTCTATTGCTGGCGCTAACAACTGTTCAAAAGGTAGTTTGCCAAAGCGTTCTGAAAGCGCAGCCCAGGCGCCAGGAGCGCCTGGTACTGTGACTGGTACTAAGCCGTGAGCTGGCATTTCATCATGACCTAGGGCCTTGACGGCATCACATGAAATACTCTTTGGAGCAGGGCCGCTAGCATTGAGGCCATGAAGCTCACCTTTTACCCATACAAGGGCAAAAGCATCACTGCCAATACCATTAGAGGTTGGCTCAACGACGGTTAAAGCAGCAGCTGTCGCAATGGCAGCATCAATGGCATTGCCACCTTTACGTAACATATCTATGCCTACTTGTGCGGCAAGCGACTGAGACGTAGCAACCATTCCTCGTTTTCCAAACGTGACCATACGGCGTGAGGCGGAAGGGTAATAGTGTGGGTCAGTAAGCATTGATATTCCTATTTAGATGTAGCTTCTAGACGTTGAGCCATCAGACGGCGCTGTTTCATATAGCTATAAATACTGTAAATCACAGAAACGACCGCCAGAGTAAGCAGCAGCGCTGATATTGGCCGAGTGAAGAAAAGCGTCCAGTCAGTGCTAGTTTGGAAGGCTCGTCTTAAGTTGGTTTCTGCTATAGGGCCCAGTACAACGCCAAGTACAAGAGGCGCTAACGGGTAATCTAATTTTTTAAGAAGGTAGCCCACCGCACCAATGCAGGCAAGCAGATAAAGGTCAGATAAGCGGTTGTTGAGAGTGTAAGTACCAATTGCACAGCAGGCTAGTACAACGGGCACAACAATATATTTAGGTACATTTAATAGACGTAAAAAAGCCCTCATCAAGATAACGCCTATTACCAGCATGAAGACAGAAGCGATCGCCATGGCAATAAACATGCTGTAAACCAAGTCGGGATGATCAAGTATTAAGCGCGGGCCAATGCTTATGCCGTGTACCATGATGGCTGCCATGAGAACTGCATCAGCGGGCGATCCTGGAATACCTAACGCTATCAAGGGTATAAGGCTACCACCTACCGTTGAAGAGTTGCCTGACTCGGAAGCAACAACGCCCTGAGGTTCACCCTTACCAAAAGTTTCTGGATGTTTAGATGCTCGTTTAGCTTGGTCATAAGCTAACAGGTTAGAAATTGAGCTACCCGCACCAGGTACTGCGCCAATAAACACACCGAGCAAGGATGAGCGTATAACATTGACGGGCTTCAATAGGATGTTTTTTATGGTCTGCCAGAGGTGGGGGCGCATATCTCCACTGATTAACGCACCTGAAGAGGGCTGTCTGTCTCCGGTGGCAGGCTCTAATTCGGAAAGTAGTTGGCTCATGGCGTACATACCTATTAACACAACCAGAAACGGTATGCCCGCGGTCAGGATTTCATAGCCAAAGGTAAAGCGCTCACGGCCCATGAGTGGATCAGGCCCAATAGTGGCTATGCCTATACCGATTAGACCTGCGATCAGTCCCCTAATAAGAGAGTCACCCACTAGGCTTGCTATGACAGTCAAAGCAAAAATAATAAGTGCAAAATATTCCCAGGGCCCTAACTTAACCGCCAGAAGTGCGAGTGGAGGCGCGGCAACGATCAGTACGGCAATCGAGATAATAGAGCCCACGAACGAAGCAAATAATCCCAAGGATAACGCTTTCCCAGGATTACCTTGTCGAGCCATGGGGAAGGCATCAAAGGTGGTTGCAACTGATGAAGGTGTGCCTGGGATGCCCAGCAGAGCGGCACTAAATAAACCGCCGCTTAGTCCACCTACGTATACAGATAGCATGACCGCAATGCCCTGCATGGGGGGCATGGCAAACGTAAGAGGCAATGTAAGGACAATGGCCATTGTAATCGTAAAGCCGGGTATTGCGGCGGCAACAATACCTGCAAAAGTCGCTACTGCCATGAGTAATAGCGTATAGGGTTCGGTCACACCCCCTAGCGCTACGAGGAAAGCATCAGTCATAGATCAGATTACCATTGAGCACGAGGAAGGTAGATGTTGAAGGCCTCAGAAAATAAATAATAAGGCCCAGCAGAAAAGAGAATGGCGACGAAGATGGCAATTGCTACAGTAGTGGGCTTCCTGGGTGCAAGATAAAGCTGTGTAGTAAGCAGATATGCAAAAGTGCTGATAATAAATCCAGCAATAGGCATTGCTACCATATACACAGTAAAGAGCACCAGGTTGATGATGACCGTTTTAAGTGAGATTAAACTTCTCCAGGCAATACAAAAGGTTGTACGAGGTAAGCCGTGTTTGGAGAATTCAAAGATAATTGCCATGCCGCATAAAATTGCAATACTAAAAAAAATAATTTGTGGGAAAGTACCTGCATTCATTGGCTCCCAACGAGAGGCCGGCAATGAGCCGGCCTTGAAGGCCATGAATAAAGCACCCAGGGCGATGATGAGATAAGACAGCAGCTGTAACGTAGGGATTAATGCTGCCTCTGTATTTCTGCGCTCCATAAAGGCCTCCTAAAGAACAACGTTACCTTAATTAAGGAGGTGGGCGTTGTTTTCAATGAACTCGTTATTACGCTCTAAATAAGCGGTATAGTCTTCTCTGTTAAGGTAACGCACTGTGCCACCTACATTCTCAATATCGGTTTTAAATCCTTCACTGTTAGCGACATTTTTAAGTGCACTTTCCAATGTTGAAATGACCGACTCGGGTGTTCCTTTGGGCACAACAACTCCACGAGTAACTAAAAACTCAAGATCATGCCCTAATTCTTTAAGTGTAGGTGTATCAGGCAGCTCTTCAATGCGTTCAGAAGTAGCCGCTGCTAACACGTTCAGATCGCCATTTTCTACGAATGCGCGTGCTGAGTAATAGTCCTCTATAGCCACTGTGATATGCCCACCTGCAAGCGCACGCAACCTCTCTCCAGTCCCTTCATAGCCGACATATCCAAACTCAGTGCCAGTGGATTCTTCAAATTGCACTGCCCATAAATGCGGGATCCCACCTAACGTAACGCCCATACGATATTCACCTGGGCTTGAAGTAACATCCTCAAACATATCGTCAAGGGTTTCCCATCCCGTATCGGCATTTACTACGATGACCGAGTTATCGCTGGTCATCATGGAAACAACGTCAAAATCGTCCCAATTGAGGTCAGTAACACCTGAATGATGAGCAATCAGTAAGCCTTCATGTATCTGAGAAATAGTGTATCCATCGTTGTCTCGGCGAGAGGCTTCGCGTAAACCTACCGTGCCACTTGCACCAGGCATATTAATAACAGGTACCGCTTGGCCCAGCTCGGTTTCTAAGTGTTTGCTCACTAGGCGCATTAGCAAATCACTGCCACCACCTGGTCCCCAAGGCACAATAAACTCGATAGGCTTTTCAGGATAATTCTCAGCAGCTGTAGCGAATGCTGGAATGGCGAGTGCTGTTGCTAGAGCGGTAGCGGTGAATAGCGATTTAAAAGTCATTAGTTACCCCATTGATGATACTTAAATTGTTGTGAGTGTTGATGTGAGTATTAGCTATACGTGCAAGTGTTTTTGTAAAGGTTTGGGTTATCTTTAAGGAATAATAAGCCCTCCATAAATCAAGGCGCCTATGACCACAAACGCGGGGTGCGTATTGAAGCGAATCAGTGCGATAGCCGCGACTATCCCAATAATCGCTGTATGAAGTGCGCCGCTGGTGTTGAGGCTTTCGAGCATAAATCCCAGCGTTAGCCAGGCCATCATCATGGCAATGACCGGGCGAACCCACTGGCTCATGCGCTTAACCCGGGGGGAATCGCGATGACGGTACAGCAGCCCCAGTGCGCCGAGCATCAAGAGCAGCGTCGGGATGACCGTGGCGGCCACCGCGATGAAGGCCCCGCCAATACCTGCAACTTCATAACCTACGTAGCCCGCCATTTTGGTGGCGATAGGGCTTGGCAGGGCGTTGCCTAGGGCTAATGTTTCAGCAAACGTTTGCGCCGTCATCCAGTCATAACGGCCAACCACCTCAGCCTCGATCAGAGGGATAATCGCCGGGCCGCCGCCGTAGCCAATAATGTTCGGGATGAAAAAAGCTAAAAAGAGCTCCCAATAGATCATGCTGACCCCTCCGCTTTTTTCTTACCGGCAGGGCGCAGTAGGGCGGCAGCGAGAATGGCGCCAATCACCCAGCCGGGGTGGATGCCAAGCCAGTAGATCAAGCCAGCGGCAACAATGGCCATGACAATACTGACCCACCAACCAAGTGCGGCTTTGGATTTATCAAAAAAATCCCAGGTGAGTTGTGCCATCATCACCATCACGACGGGGACCACCGCTTGCCCCATGCCGCGAATCCACGCGACATCGCGGTATCGGCTAAAAATGCCTAACATGACAATCATTGCCACAATCATGGGCAAGATAATGGCAATAACGGCAGCGATACAGCCGATCACACCGCCTACACGGTAGCCAATATAGCCTGGCATTTTGGTGGCTATGGGGCCGGGTAAGGTATTGCCGATCGCCAGTACGTCGGCAAACTCTTCATCGGTGAGCCAGTGATGGCGGGTGACAACTTCGGCACGCACCAGGGGAATCATGGCGGGCCCACCACCGAAGCCAAAAATGCCGACGCGGAAAAAAGCCCAGAACAGTTGCCAGCAGGCGCCGCGTGTTTTCATGGACGCGTTTCCCGCAAAGCTAATGGGGTGATCAGAAGCATACCCAGACCTTATTTATCGTTTGTTGGTTAAAAAATCGATTATCTTGTCTAAAATAGAATATAGGTAGTGCCCGATCCGACGTCAACCGTGAAAAACTGAATGGACAGCGGGAGCTGAGATGAATAAAGGATATCGTCATGAATAATTCTTTACCCAAGGTAGCAACGCCAGTAGGTCCAGCAGGTACTGCATCAAGTCGCGTATTTGATAATTTACGTAAGGATCTCGTCGGTGGACACTTTGCGGCGGGAGAAAAACTCGCCATCAATGCGCTCAAAGAACGCTACCAAGTCGGTTTAAGCCCGCTGCGCGAAGCGCTTAATAAATTGGCGGCTTATGGGTTATTAATTCAGGAAAATCAACGCGGTTTTCGTGTGCCGAAGCTTTCACGGGATGAGCTCGATGATATCGCCCAGATGCGTCTGGAAATGGAGGGCATGGCATTAGTGCGGGCCATTGCTAACGGTGATTCGCTCTGGGAGGCTGACTTATTAGCCGCGGCGCACCGCCTCAAGCGGGCCGACATCACTCTGGATAAAGGCGAGGAGTGGGAGCGGCTGCATACTCAATTTCATCGTACGTTAGTCGCCCCCTGTGGCTCTGTTTGGTTATTGCGTTTTATTGAGCAGCTGCATGATCAGTTTGACCGCTATCGCCGCCTGGGGCCGAAAATGCCGACGATTCGTCAAGAGCTGGACGAGCAGCATCATCAACTCGTGGAGCTGGCATTACAGCGTGATGCCAAAGCAGCGCGTGAATTAATGGATGATCATATTCATAAATCTTACGAAGTTGCCCTAAAACGTTATCAAGAGCACGCCTAGCAGGAGAAACTGCCTCAGTAGCGACGACACAGCGTGTCTGCAGTGTGTAAACTGCTGCCCCTATAATGTCCTCCGTCGCCGTCCAGATGAGTAAAGAGAGTGCTATGCACACAGATAACCAAATAGTCGCGCAAACGCTGACCTGGGTGCGCACCTTTATTGTGGCGCATGACATTTGCCCGTTTGCGCAGCGGGAGTTGGAGCGTGAAACGATTCGTGTGGAAGTGGTGCGCTCTAAAAAAATTGAAGTGGCGCTTGAGGAATTGATGGTGGAAGTGCAGTGGTTGGATGAGCACCCCGAAACAGAAACCACGCTGTTGGTGTTCCCGACGCTGTTTAAAAGCTTTGATCACTACTTGGATTTTGTGGAGCTTGCTGAAAGCGTCCTGGTCGATCAGGGCTATGAAGGTGTTTATCAGTTAGCCACGTTTCACCCAGATTATTGCTTTGACGGTGCCGAACCTGATGATGCCTCTAATTATACCAACCGCTCTCCCTACGCCATGGTGCATCTGCTACGCGAAGAGAGCGTTGAAAAGGCTATCGAGTTTTATGGCGATACCGACGCTATTCCCGAACGCAATATTGCCAAGTTAACGGCGATGGGCAGCGACACTGCAGAGCAGCAGCTGCAACGCTGTTTCGAATCCGTTAATCAGGTGGAGTGAATAACAAGCTGATGTTTGCCTTTAGCTTTAGCCGCATACAGCGCGTCATCCGCAAGTTGCAGAACGGTATTGATATGAAGCCCGTGGTGGGGCCACCAAGCGGCGCCTAAACTACTTCCAACGCGTGCCTGCTCGTTATCAGGTAATAAAACGGGTTGGTCGATGGAGCTCAGCAAGCGTTTGCTAATCTCATGGGTGAGCATTTCAAGATGCTCTTCCTTCGTTTTAAGCACCATCACGAACTCATCACCGCCCATTCGGGCTACCACATCACCGCTGCGTAGTGCGCTTTTCAATCGCTGGGTAATCTCAATCAACAGGAGGTCGCCCGCATGATGGCCTAGCTCATCATTGACCTGTTTAAAACTATCCAGGTCGATAAAGATGACAGCCATACTCTGTTGGTTTCTTTCCGCCTCCGGTATCGCAAGCTGTATGTACTGATTTAAAAACGCACGATTCGGCAGGCCTGTTAACGGGTCGGTATTGGCTAAGTCTTCTAAGCGGTTAATAGTGCTGCGCTGATCCAGTAAGCGGGTGGCCATGTTGCGCATAGAGGTCGATAGGTGCTTAAGCTCTGGAGAGCCACCTTCAAGCGGAATGCTATCGGCGTGTTCGCCATCCTGCATTCTGTCGGCAGCATTGGCTAAGCGAGTGAGAGGAGCCGCGAGTCTTGACGCGATTATCCAGCCAACTATAGCAAACAGTAATGCAAGTAATAGACCTGTTCCCGTAATGGCATCTTGCAGTTTTTCAACAGGTGCAAAGGCGGTAGCCACGGGTTGACGGCTAACCGCTATCCAACCTAAACCAGGAAAATCTTCAAAGCCGCTGCTGCGTGCATAGCCCGTCACAAAGCGTTCGCCGTTGGGCCATGTTTCAATCGCCCATTGTGGTGATGTCGTGGTGGAACTCGGTATATGTTTCAGGCTGTCTAACGATTGCCCAATCAGCGTCTCTGGGCCTAATAGCACTGTGCCGTTAGCGGAGAGCAGCAGTATCTCAGTGTCTTCCAGGTATCCAGAAGGCGTAAGCATGGATTGTTGGACGTACTCAGCCCATTGCCAGCTTAAATGAACGGCCAGGACGCCTTGCAGCTCTTCGTTGCGGTTATACATCGGGGTCGCGATATCGACAAACTGAAGCTCTTCACCGCTGGGGTTGGTCAGCAACTGGGCCAACATGACAGCTTCATGCACGTCGCCCACCCAGAGCGCCTTGCGTCCTTCAATAAAGACGGGGCGTTGAGCGATAGAAACGCCTTCTAAAATCCCCTCGGTAGCGGCTTGAACAACACCATCAGGGTCGGTGAAGCCGATCCACGACACAACGTTATGATTATCTTGCAAACGCTCTAGCTGCTCACGTAGCAGGCTAGTATCCGTGCCGTTAGTGAGCGCTTGGATACCCAGTAGCAGCTTCACTTCTTTAATACGGGCATCCATGCTGCGATCCAGCTTATCAACCATTTGGTAAGCGGCTTCAGAGGCTGCATTGCCAATATTGGCTTCCATTTGCTCAGCTGATTCTCGAGAAGCCACCCAGCCAAGAAGTAGCGTCGTGGCAAATACCAAGGCGACAATTAGGATGATAAAACGCGAGCGCAGCGAAAAGTGTGAGAAAAAAGAGGAGCTATAAAACATTACAAAAGGCTTTACCGTGGTTTGAGTCATGCTCGGATGGTTAGGGCGATCAATAGATGCTTATCAACCAAACGTTTTAATTTATGTTATGAGAATGACTTTACCGGAAAAGCTTTCAATATGCGCGACGTTTGCAGCAATGAAACGGTCAGAAAAAGTGTCATGTGCAGCAAAACGTCGCAAAAAGAGTCAATGTCTAAACTGACTGAGGGCAGCCTGACAAAATCGCTATAGCGCTTTATACATCACATGGGTTTCGACAAAACCAAGGCGTGCGTGTCGGTAGGCATTAGGAACGGTGCCTACAATCTGAAATCCCAGTTTTTGCCATAACGCGACGGCCACCTCATTCGTTGCGACCACGGCGTTGTATTGCATGGCCTGAAACCCTAGCTCCTTGGCCTGCGCCTGTGAATGCTCACACATGGCGCGTGCTACCCCTTTTCCGCGTGCGGCGAGTGTCACCATATAACCACAGTTACAGATGTGGTCGCCGGGGCCTGCCGCGTTGGCTTTTAGGTAGTAAGCACCCAGTATATGATCGTGTTCATCTTTAACGACCACGCTGGTTTTAGGCGTGCTGCACCATAGCTCTCGGGCAGCTTCAAAGCTGATGTCGGGGTCAATGGCATAAGTCTCTTGCGCCTCGACAATCGCCTTGAAAGTAGGCCAAAAACTGGTGAAGTCTTCGTCCGACATGGGGGCGAAATGCAATGTAGACATAAATGTAGACATAGTAGTGCCGCCGTTCAACGGGCGACCTCAGCCACAATCTCGTAGCTGCGCAGCCGGTCGGCATGGTTATAAAAATCGCTGTTAATCATTAATTCATCAGCACCGGTACGTGCTTGGAACTCTTCAAGTTCGGCTTTGACCGTCTCTGGGCCACCAATAATCGCCGCCCCTAAAAACTGGCTGACTTGGGCTTGCTCAACCGGTGACCAGTCTAGTTGCTCCACGGGCGGCTGCGACTGGGTTGGCTTGCCACGAATAAGGTTAAGAAATTTCTGCTGCGCGGTGGTGGCCAAGTAGTGGGCCATCGCATCGCTTTCCGCTGCCATCACGGGCAGGCCGACCATCGCATGGGGCTTATTCAAGTGTTCGGAAGGGCGGAAATTGTCGCGATATAAGCGCAGTGCCTCAAATAAATAGTCTGGCGCAAACTGAGCAGCAAACGCAAAAGGCAAGCCCAGCTTGGCTGCCAATTGTGCGCTGTAGCCGCTAGAACCCAGTAGCCAGATAGGCACATGAGTGCCTTGACCAGGGACGGCTTTCACCCGTTGCTGGGGCTCTGCATCGCCTAGATAACTGCGCAATTCGTTCAGCAATTGCGGGAAGTCGTCGACGCCGGCATGAGCGTTGCGCCGCATGGCTTGCATCGTCGCACCGTCTGAGCCGGGTGCGCGGCCTAGCCCCAAATCTATACGATCAGGATAGAGCGTTTCCAGCGTACCGAACTGCTCGGCAATCACCAGCGGCGGGTGGTTCGGTAGCATAATGCCGCCGCTACCCACGCGGATGGTGGAAGTTTGTCCAGCAATATGACCGATCAGCACCGCGGTGGCAGCGCTGGCGATGCCAGCAATATTGTGGTGCTCTGCTAGCCAGTAACGGGTGTAGCCTAGCCGCTCGGTTAACTGTGCCAGCGAGACGCTGTCTTGGAAGGTCTCAGCGGCGCTGCCGCCCTGGCGGATAGGGGCCAGATCAAGAACGGAAAGCGCCGTGGAAGCGAGTTGGCTCATGGGTCACCTGCAAGTTAATTCGTGGGCGCATTGAGTGAAAATTACTTAGCGCGCTTGGTAATTACACGTTATGCGGTCAGTGAACATAAATTGCAAGGTCTGAGCCATGTAGATGTGACGTGTGCCGGAATGGACTGGATGAGAGCGGAGTGCCGGTACGATCACGCTTACTCAAGCGGCGGGGTGGGGCGAATAAGAATTTCATTAACGTCCACATGGGCAGGCTGCGCAAGCGCATAAACCACGGCATTGGCGATATCACGATCTTCTAATGCATGCTCTGGTGGTTCATTAAAGAATGGCGTGTCGACCATGCCAGGCTCAATCAACGTCACGCGCATACCGGTGCCGCGTAGCTCTTCACGCAGGTTATAGCCAATCCCCGTGACCGCCCATTTCGTAGCGCTATACATTGAGCCTGGGATGGTCGTGCGGCCTGCCGCTGAACCGGTTAATAACACATGGCCTTTGCTACGCTTTAAGGCGGGTAAGCAAGCTTGAATGGTGAGCCCAACGCCATAAATATTGGTAAGAATCATCTCACGCCATGCGTCGTGATCCGCACCGCTAAACCCGCCTGGAGAGCCGCCGCGACCGGCGTTGGCAAAGATCGCGTCCAAGCGGCCAAAGGTTTCCAGTGCATGCTCAACCATCGCCTGTTGCTGCTCAAAATTAGTCACGTCCAACTCACAGGTCAGTACGTTTTCTGGCCCCAGTTCTTGAGCCAGAGCGGTGAGTTTTTCGCTAGAACGGGCGGCCAACACCAGTTTGTAGCCTTCGCGAGAGGCTGCTCGGGCGGTAGCCGCGCCAATACCGCTGGATGCGCCGGTAATCAATAACACGCCTTTATGCATGGGTTGCACTCCTTGCTCGTTTAACTAAGTAAGACTTTAGCATGGCTAAGGGAGTGGCATCCTGCAAACATACCTACCTAACCATTGCGGTACGGCTCTACTACTTACGTTAGCGAGCGTGCCCATCTTCTTTGCGTTTTAGCATTGCAGAGAGATCCAGAATAGCTTGGGCCATATCCGCCATGCTTTTGCTTTGATCCATAGAGGTTTTACGCAGAAACCGGTAGGCCTCTTCTTCGCTCATCTCTTGATGAGCCATGATGAGCCCCTTCGCACGTTCAATCAGTTTGCGTTCACGCAGCGCTTTACGGGTGTTTTCAAGCTCATCGCTAAGCCCTTGTAAGCGGCTGGCCTGTGCCTGGGTGAGTTCAATCAGCGAGCGCCCTAGCGGTGAGGTTAGCGCGTTGGCTGTCAGGTCACCTAATGGTTGCGCACCCGCCAGCGTTAGTAAGTGTGCGCAGGGGGCAGGCGTAGGACGACAGGGCCCTGCTTTGGCTTTTTCCAATCCATCTTCGGCCTGAGCGATTTTGCGGTGACAAAACACACTCAGCTGAGTGATCAATGCATCCTCAACTGTTTTCATCGAGTCGATACGTAGCGTAGTTAGTTCGTACCAGGTTTCACCCAGTGAATCAGATGTGTCTTTGGGTGGTGTTTGTGATGCCGAATGACGCTGGCAGGCGATGTCGCGTAAATGGCAAATACCGGCCAGGGTGCGAGGTGAAAGCTCCTTTTGCCATGACTGCTGCGCCTCAGGCGTAGCAAACTCTACAAATGTGTCAAAGCAGCGCTGCTGGTCAGTCACTAGCTGATTCAATAAAGCGCGGTGCGCTTCATCGAAGTGGCCATGGGTAAAGCCGAATGCGCCACAGGCTCGCTCTTGGCCAGCTAATTCTTTGCCCTGCATTAAGTGAAAAATGGCAACCAGATGGCGAGTGATATCAGGGTCGATAGAGGAGTCAGCGGCTTCAAATACAATCGCTAGCAGCCCACTGGTCAGTTGATTAAAGGCCTGAGTGGCTGCATCAGGCGAGATGGCAAAGGTGTCGATAGCCAGACGGAGTTCATCAAGCTCATCAAGGGCATACCAAACGGCGGCAATCCGGCGTAGTAAGCGAGCGGCTGCCTGGGGGCGAGCCTCTTGGCTGAGCGCTTCCAGCCGCTGGCGCATTAAGGTTTCCGCCTGCTGGCTGTGTTGGCGGTAAGTATCGCGGCGGGTTTTGAAACGCTGGCCTTGAGAGGCTAGATAGATCGTTGACGCTCCTCGTTCACGTTGGAGCATATGAATAAAGCGGCTAATGTCACCGACAATATCGGCGGTGGTGGCAAGGTGAGTAAGGTTGTCGATATCGCAACGGAGGGCGGTTAAGAGCAGTTGCTGCGCTGAAGACATAGAATTTTCCTTAACGGCTCGCCGCCTAAATGTAAACACTCCCATATCGCTACCTAACTGGATAAGGGCGTATGGGAGCGTACTTGAGTGTATTGGAAAGCGCTTAACGTAGCGAGAGAGCGCCTGCTCCAACGTCGTCACCAACTGCATCGCGGTAAGCTTTGGCCTCTTCAGCTTCGGTGGCGTCGCTAAAGCGTACCAGCAAAACACAGGATGCCAGTGCCAGCACTGTTATTCCTAGGTAGAACAGGCCTTGCTGATAGCTCAGGCTTTCGCTGCGGAACAGGAAGGCAGCGCCGACCGCGCCCACGTTGCCGCCAGCACCGACTATGCCCGCAACAGCACCCAGGGCTTTTTTATTGATGAACGGGACGACCCCATAAGTGGCGCCTTCGGCCATCTGCACAAACAGGCTAAACACCAGCATGATACCAATCGCTAGGCTGAGTACATGCATTTGCGAGAACGCTACCAGCGCAATCCCTTCGCAAATCAAGGCAATAAACAGCCAGCGTACACGCCCCTTTAGGCCGCCTTGCTTGGCGAATAAATCAGAAAAGACACCGCCCAGAGTACGGGCAAAAATATTCATCAGGCCGAATAAGCCAGCGATCAGGCCCGCCGTGGCTAAAGTGAGGTCAAATTTATCAAAAAAGTAGATAGCGGCAATATTATTAATCGTAAGCTCTACGCCAAAGCACAGGCCGTACACAACAAACAACGCCCATACACGAATATCTTTGGCGGCAGCTAGAAAGCTATGTTTTGCGCCGTTTTCACCGGTCGCCTCAGGCAGCTCGCCAGTTGCGCGCAGGTCACTGAAATTCCCGTTGGGTGCATCTTGAGTAAAGAACCAATAACCGATCCCGGTAAAGAACATCACAACGCCGGGTACCATCATCGCTAAGCGCCAGCCAAAGGCTTCGTTGACGCCCAGCATCAGCATGCCTGAGAAGATCAGCGGCATCAGAATTTGTGTGGTACCGCCGCCTAAATTACCCCAGCCCGCGCTGGTAGCGTTGGCGGTGCCAACCACATTGGGGGCGAACATCATTGAGGTGTGGTATTGGGTAATAACGAAGGAGGCGCCAATGGCCCCAATGGCTAAGCGCGCTAATAGAAAGGTTTCAAAACTATCGGCTAAGCCAATACCCATCACCGGAATAGCACCTAACATCAGTAACCCGGTATAGGTTTTACGCGGCCCAATACGGTCACACAGTACGCCAATGGCTAGGCGCACAATGACGGTGATCGCCACCGACGCAATAATAGTATTGCCGATTTGTGTTTGGGTCAGTGAAAGGTCTTCACGAACAATCGCCATAAGAGGGGCGATGCCAAACCAGCCGAAGAAGCAGATATGAAACGCAAACCATGAAAAGTGGAAAGCGCGCATTTGAGGGGTCGAAAAATTAAGCAGCCGAATACGGTTGGCTTTGTTGCGTATGTCCATGGGATGGCCTCACGGGGCATAAAACGAGTTGATCACTACGCTAAACGCGAAAATTAGCGCTTTGCGTCAGCAATTGACGAGAACATGCCTTCTCCATTGAAGGTCAGGCTCGACGCACTCGTACCCAGTTGGGCCTGGTCCACGCCTACCACCACTACTGAAAATATGCAGGTAGTTTGCCAGTTGAATATTTGTTGTTAAAAATCATAATCTTAATTTGTTTTTGTTGTTTTGTTAGCACATGAGTAAAGTGAATATGCTGCATGAGTGGGCATGCAGTTCTTTTTTTGCGGCATCTTGGTGCTTAAAAGGGCCTCGGTCGAGCGGGTAAATATCGGCGCTCTTCGCTTAGCCCGTTATTCATGTTGGCCGTTATTCATGTAAATAGACAGCATCTACATCGAGCGTGGAGTATTCGCCAATGGCATCGAAATGTTCACCTAGCCAGCGTTCGGCGGCGTCCTGGCCCTGTTCAAAAAGGTGGCAGAGAAAAGGCCACTCGGAATTGGATTTACTCGACACAGAGAGTCCTTCAAGCGCCAGCTCACCGCTGATACGATGAAAAAGCGCCTGCTGGTAGCAATTTTCAATTCCCTGCTCATCAAGCGCATGTTTAAGCAGCGCGATCATGCGAATTTCTTTAATCAGTGCTGAATTAAACGTGATCTCGTTGAGACGGTTCATAATAGCTGACGCAGAGGTGGGTACATCATTGCGGCTAATGGGGTTGATTTGAATCAGCAGAATATCCCGTGCGCTGCACTCTTCCATGAGTGGGAACAGTGCCGGATTGCCCATATAGCCGCCATCCCAATACGCTTCGCCGTCAATTTCTACGGCTTGGAAGATAAACGGCAAGCAGGCGGAGGCCATCACGGCGTCCACACTCATCTCTTCTCGGCGAAACACGCGCTGCTTTCCTGTGCGCACGTTGGTAGCCGCCACAAACAGCTTTAGCTGTTCGCATTTTCGAACCCGTTCAAAATCAATATGCTCAGCCACGATATCGCGTAACGGGTTAATGTTGAGCGGATTGAGCTGATAGGGCGAGGCCACGCGGCTTAGTAGATCCATAGCAATAAAGCCGGGTGAGTTATCCAGGCTCCAATTGCCGGTCAATATATCCAGGGGCGTACGACGGATTGGGCTTGTCATACCCGCTCGACTGACGGCTTTCCAAAAGTCGCACAGTGCCTGGCGAGCCGTCTCTTTATCACCGCGTGTTAATGCATCGGCCATGACGACACCGTTCATGGCCCCGGCGCTAGTGCCGCTGATCCCTTCAATTTCAATGCGTTCATCCGCTAATAGGCGATCAATCACGCCCCAGGTATACGCGCCGTGAGCGCCACCACCTTGTAATGCGAGGTCTAGCTTTTTGACCTGTGCCATATGCTTTTTCCCATTGCGACTGGTGTGATGTGTGGTTGCAGTAAGACCAGCATGGCATAGGCAGTTAGAGAATATACAAGGCTATTTAACGGGGAATACAAAAGGTAATACCAAATTATGATTGGCCTAAACGATAGAGTGTGGTCGACTGCATGCGATAAGATTAATAAACAACAGTTACGTTAACGTAAACTATTTCTATAAACATATGAATTATAAAAAACATTACAAGGGGATTCTCGAGCATGGCGCAAAAAAATAAAGCACGCTTTAGCATGAGTCTGCAGGCGAAAATGGTCGCTTTAGTGTTACTTCCCATGCTGATTTTGGCCTTAGTGCTGTCCGCGTTGGAAGTGCGCAGCTCAATAACGAGTATGCAAGAAACGCTCGATAAGCAGCGTGATGTGTTGGTCAGTGAGCGTGAAACGACGGTGCGCTACTTAGTTGAGTCCGCCCGTAATGCGGTCTCACACCTCGTTGACCATGCTGAGCTTAGCCAGTCAGAGGCACAAGAGCAGGCGCAAGAGATACTGCAGAATTTTCGCTACGGCAATGCCAACTATGTTTTCGCCTTTGATTTTGACGGCACGGCGCGAGCGATGGCCGCTGCGCCAGAGCGGGTGGGTACCAATATGGTGGGGCTGGTCGATAGTGAAGGCAACGCCTTTGTGGAAGACCTAATTGAACGTGCCCGCTCGGGGAATACAAGCTTTTACGACTATCAGTGGATTAATCCCGCCACCGGTGACATCGAGCCAAAGCACTCCATGGCGATTGCTATCCCTGAATGGGATTGGATGATCGGCACCGGGATCTACCTAAGTGATATTGATGTGGGGTTGGCGCAGGTGGAGGCGTTGGCGTGGCAGGAGTTTCGTCATGACTTGATCGCCAAGGGCGTTGTAGCGCTGGTGCTATTGCTAGGTGTGGGGGTGCTGGCAACTTGGCTGGTCAAGCGGGCGCTGAGCCCGGTGAAGCGTGCTGCCGCTGCGATGCATGACGTTGCCACGGGCGAGGCGGATTTAACCCAGCGCCTCCGGGTGGAGCGCAATGACGAAATTGGCGATTTGGCCCAGCAATTTAACGCCTTTGTCGAGCGGATGCAGATCACCCTTCAAGATGTGCATCGCACGACCCAGAGTGTGTTGCTTGCGTCGCAGAATATCGATCAAGGCACCAACGAGTTAGCCACGCGCACAGAACAGTCGGCGGCTAACCTACAGCAAACGTCTTCCTCCATGGAAGAAATCACGTCGACCGTGCATCACACCACCGAAGCCGCTGATCAGGCATCGCAGCTGTCTCAAGGGGCTGTGGATGTTGCCCGTAAAGGTAACTCCGTTATGCAGCGTGTTGAACATACGATGGGTGAAATCAATCAGTCAGCCACGCAAATTGGCGACATTATTACCCTAATAGATGCTATTGCGTTTCAAACCAACATCCTGGCGCTCAATGCCTCTGTTGAGGCGGCGCGTGCTGGTGAGCATGGGCGCGGCTTTGCCGTGGTCGCTGAAGAAGTGCGCAAGCTTGCCAGCCGTTCCAGTGATGCCGCCGGAGAGATACGCCAGTTGATCGACAGCTCAATGGAGCGTACCCAAGGTGGCACCGCCTTGGTGCGCGAAGCGGGTACCACCATGCAGGAGATTGTCGATAGCATTACCCGGGTGACCGATGTGATTGCTGAAATTAGCGCGGGCGCGCGGGAGCAAAGTGCGGGTATCAGTGAAGTGAATACGGCGGTGGCCGAGATGGATTCCATGACCCAGCAGAATTCCTCCATGGTGCAAGAGAGTGCCACCTCAGCCCAGCGGCTGCGAGCAGGGGCAGAGCATCTTTCACGCTTGCTTGAGTCGTTTGTGCTGGGGGATATGGAAGCAACTGCATCAGCGCTGCCAGCCGCTCAGTCACGATTGAGGCCCGCGCCGCGAAATAGCGATCAGCGTCACCCAACTGAGTGGGAGGCCTTCTAAGCCAAGAGCAATCTAAAACAGAAACAATGCCAATATCGGCTGCTCATCCGTAGCAGCCGATGCTTTTTTAGCATCTGTGAAGTCATCGTCTGTGCGTTAAGGCGAACCTGCTAACGGTGAGTGATGACTGGTTGAGTAGGGCGCCTCAAATATGGCGTGTTCCATGAGATTGTCCAGCTGTAGGGCTAGCTGTTGGCTGGCTTCTTCCATGACGCCTAAAGCAGCTAATTGACCATTGCGGTCGCCTAAGCGGGCAAACTTAAGCGCTTCAGCACCGCTTTCATGCATGCGCCTGTGCGGCGCCGTTAATGCTCGATAAGACTCAGTGCGGGCATAGCGCTGGTAGCCCTCACCTTGCTGGTGCCAGCGCCCTAAGCGGCATTGATGGTGATCTTCTAGTGGTGTGTCGGTGTTGGCAGATAATAACTGCTTATAGAGGCGACATTTCCACACCGCATGGTCAAGTTTGGCGGAGTGTAAAAATGCAGCGGTAGCACTGTGATGTATCACCTTGTGCATATGCTGCGTTTGATCCGTTAACCGATGTAATGCGTGCTTAGCTGACTGTGCCTTTTGGGCAGTGTCTTCGTCGGCTTGGCGTTTTTTCACCACTGCTTGCGAATGCGTTCTTACCTGGCTATTCATTTGCTCCATTAGCAGGCTGAGCTGATGGCTTAGCTGCTGCATATTAAGCGCTAAGCGGTGAACATCATCTGCAATGGCGGCTATTCCTGGTGACTGCTGGCTAGCGGAATCAGCACTCCCCAGGCCTTGGCGATGGGCCGTTTCGAGTGCTGTGCTAACCGCTAATGCTTGCGCGTGACCCGCATTGCGAGCAAATGCTACTTGCAGTTGGCTCAGAGCGTGTAGGGTCTTAGCTAATACTAACGGCGAGGCGGGGAGCGCTTCGGTATATTCAGGATCGTGACAACGCTGATCAAGGGTGTCGATGGCATGCTCGGCAGCAGCAATCAGGTTAAATGTCTCCGTTAGGGTGGCGCGTTCCCCGGCAAGCTGGTCGGCATACTCTTGAAGGCCGTTATTGAGCGAGGCCAGCATATCCGCCCCTCTCGCTTGCAGCATGCCGATGGATTGCGACGGTTTCATTAGGCTTAGCAGCCGGCTGCTGGGCGAGGGGGTAGCGGCGTCGAGCTGAGTGCGTAAGTCAGCGACCTCCTGTTCCAGGCGGCGAATTTTTTGAAAAGGATGCATAAAGGTGAACATGGCAGAGACACCTACGGCAGATAGCAATATTTTGTGTTAATTTGTCACAAATTATTGCAGAGGGTTCCCCTGTACGCTTGGTTTAGCTGCTTTCAATGATGAAATTCAGCTGCCAATGGTCTGCGAGAATGAGATTATTAACGCCCTCTTTATTAAGAGTCTGAAGAGCGAAGAGGTTAGATAGTTAAAAGACGGGGTAGCTAAAAGCCAGAATAGCTAAAAGATAGAATAGCTCAACGTCGGAATAGCTCAATGTCAGAATAGCTAAGCGTTTGGCATCAGCGGCGGGCAAGTTGAGCGGCAGCGGCTGTGCAGCCTAGAAACGCTGAGGTGGCAAGCCACTCGGCATCGGGGTAATAAGCGAATACGTATTGATCTTCCTTTAGGCTATCAATCAGTGGGTAAGTAACGTCTTCACGTACTGCAGGGCAACCATGACTGCGTCCTAATCTCCCCGTTTGGGTAATGAACGCATCGCTCACATAGTCAGCACCGTGGATCACAATGGCACGCTCGAAAGCTAGGTCGTTGACGTTAGGTTCAAGGCCTTCCAGACGCAGCGAATAGCCGTTGCGGCCGTAATAGCTATTCATGGTGCGAAATAGGCCAATGCTGGATTGGTGGCTATCAGGCGTGTTGGAAAATGTCTTGGCCTGGGCATCGCCAGACCCTTGGCCATGAGAAACCAGCTCCTCAAAGAGCAGTTCATGCTGACGTAAATCAAATACCCATAGGCGTGGTTCGGTAGACGGCAGTGAGTAGTCAATGACTGCAAGGCGCTCGGCAGTGGGGTCGGCACAATTGAGTGCCTGAGCGGCTAAACGCAGTGCTGCGGGCGTTGCCTGGGGGGCGAGCTGCAATAACTGGTGATGTAAAGGCAGTACGCCGCGTGGCGGTGTAGATTCAACCTGGGCAAAGAAACTGGCGGCGTGTAGCGGTAATGTAAATAGTATAAAAGGTAGAGAAAATAATAACGTGGCAACATTTAAACGAAGAGCCATAAAAGTCGATCCTACCAGCAATATCAGTCATTATGAAAATTAGCCGACTAATACAAAAAACAGGGTCGGCGATGTGGAAGACTATAGTAACGCAAGGAGAGGGTGATGAACGAGAGACAGCTACTAAGACGATGGGCGATAGGGAGCGCTCTGTGTCTAACGCTTACCTACGGCCCTTTAGGCATCAGCCCTGTATATGCGGATTCAGCCTCAGATTCATTGCAGCAGGCGATAGCTCAACAATTAAGCTCGGCAGACGCGCGACAACTTCCTATTACTGAGTTTTATCAACTAAGTGATGGTCAACCCGCGTGGCAGGCAGCGGGTGCGGTTGAGTCACTGGTCGAGGCGCTCAACAGTTTGGAAAACGATGGCTTGGTGCCGGAAGATTATCACGCTGATACGTTGCTTGGTGAGTTTCAGCGCAGTCAGTCGGGTGATGATGCTGCACAGGCCTCGTTTGATATCAAAGCCACTCGCTCGCTATTGCTGGCGCTGGACCATTTAGAGCGCGGTAAGGTGAATCCGCGAGACGTAGAGCCACAGTGGGATGCGCCGCGACCAGAAAGCGACTACTCGCTGCTACGTGTTGTACATGCCGTTGAAGACCGTGCGCTGGATAATGCCACCGCGCTGGCCAGGCCTTCGTCAGGTGAGTATCAGCAATTGCGTGACGCCTTAAAGCAATACTATCAGTTGGCGAGCCTGGGAAGCGCACCTTACTTAGCCGCCAGGGAGGAGTCTCTTCGGCCGGGGGATGAAGCCGACGATGTTATTGTGCTGCGCCAGCGTTTGGCACTCTGGGGTGAAACGGACTTGATGGTGGCTGATAGCAGGGCCTATCCACTAATTGATGTGCAAGCAGCGTCTAATCAGCGCGTGTTTGATGCGGCACTTGAATCTGCTGTGAAGCGTTTTCAGCGCCGCCATTTACTACAGGAAGATGGTGTGGTGGGTGAACAGACCCGGCTAGCGTTAAATACGCCGGTGTCAGCGCGGATCGACCAACTGCGTGTCAATTTAGAACGCGCGCGGTGGATCCGCCCCATGCAGTCTGCCGAGCCACGAGTATGGGTCGATATTGCCGGTTACCGGATGCACTATGTGCGTCCTAATGGCCAGCACTGGGATGCGCGAGTGGTCGTCGGCTCGCCGCGTCGTGAAACGCCGATCATCCACTCTACTATCAGCCATTTAACGATTAATCCATCCTGGACCATCCCGCCGACGATTATGCGTGAAGATGTACTGCCTCGCGTGCGAGCGGATATTGATTACTTGGCGCGCCAAAATATTCGGGTGATTAGTCCTTCCGGCGAGCCGCTCGTGGCAGAAGAGATCGATTGGCAGCGACCAGGCGGCGTGATGTTGCGCCAAGTGGCGGGTTCGGGTAACCCGCTTGGTCGTGTCGTGGTGAGGTTTCCCAACGATGACATGATCTATTTGCACGATACCCCCGCACGCGGGCTATTTCAGCGTAACCAGCGCGCACTCAGTTCAGGTTGTGTGCGGGTAGAGGGGGTGGCTGAACTGGCGCAGATGCTGCTTCAAGATACCGGCAGCCGTTACCAATTTAGCACCCTGTTAAATGAAGGGAGTGATCTCAACGTGAACCTGACTCAGCGCATCCCGATTGCCCTGCACTATTTGACCGCCTGGCCAAATGCACAAGGGGAAGTGGAGTTTAGGCCCGATATCTATCGTCGTGATGCAACACTGCTAGCAGCGCTGCAGCGTCCTGTTTAAGTGTTTCAATGCTAGTGACACAATGCAAAACACCGCCGAAGGGCGGTGTTTTGCGTTTAAGCATATTCAATTCAGCATCAATGAATACCGAGGTTAGTCGTCATTTTCCTGCTGAAAGGTAGCTACGCTAACCGGACCTGTCTCACCGCTTTCTAAGGTGGCCAGGATCGGAGCTGCTTGGCTCTGGAACGCAATCAGCGTATCGCCGCTTAAACTGGTATTTTCGGGCAGGGCGACGGTCATCGCATTGACCGGTGAGTTGTTGACGATGACTTCATAATGCAGGTGAGGGCCAGTGCTGCGGCCAGTGTTGCCTGATAACGCTATGCGCTCGCCCATTGTTACACGCTCACCCTGGCTAACCAGTGGGCGGGAAAGGTGTAGGTAGCGGGTACGATAACCGTTGTCATGACGAACGACGATATAACGACCTGCCGCATGGTGGTTACTCACGCGCTCAACGACACCATTGGCAGGCGCTGTTACAGGCGTGCCAATTGGCATAGCAAAGTCAGTACCATTATGCGGACTAATGCGGCCAGTTACCGGGTGCTTACGCCGTGGATTGTAGTTCGAGCTTAAGCGGTAGCTGCCTTCAAAAGGATGGCGTGAGAACGCAGGGTCTAGGCTGCTGCCCTCAGGCGTATAGAAGTTATCGTCGGTAGCGTTACGTACAACGGTAAGGTCCATGCGCTCGCCATTGTATTGAACCGCCAGCACTCGCGAATCAAGCGTTTCCCCGTCGATCATGTCTGATTCCACCAGTACCTGGAAACGGTCGCCACGGCGGCTATCCCGCCGAAAATCGAGCTTCTTCTCAAGTAGCTTGGTCAGTTCCGTCACCGCGCCACTGTTTAAGCCAGTTGCCTGGGCTGACCGCGCGAAACTACCGCTGACGCTACCGGCATAAAGGCGTTGAACAGGTTCACCTTGCCGCTCAATAGTGGTGATAGCGAAGTGGTTTGCATCACGCTCCAATAAAATACCGTCACGGGTATTTTTCATCATGCGTAAGGAAAGTAAACGCCCATCTTCGTCTAGCTGGTAATCAAAGCTGTGTCCGGCGCGCCAGTTGGTTAGCATGCGTTGATCGGGCAAATCCTCAAGCAGGGCCAACACTTCGCTGTACCCAAGGCCTAATTCATTTTGTGCCAGCAAAGCGAACGTTTCGCCAGATTCAACAATATGCGTTTCCCACTCAGGAACAAACGGCTCTTCAGCTGCCAGTTCTAGATCCAGAAATGAGATGTCACCAAATAGCTCAGTACCGTAATCCTCATAAGAAGTGGCATCGGCAATTTCAACTGATGAAGCGTCGTCTGCATCCAGCATGCCGCTAGAGAGGGTGCCCAGCACAATTGCCATATGCAAAGCGCCGTCATTAAGCCCTGTGCCACTTAGCGTTGCGATATCAAGAGCTGGTGCATCCAGGGCTGCGGCATTAAGTACCGTTACTTCGTCGCCCAAGGCGGCTTGTCCGGCCATATCTGCTTGTGCACTGGAGATGACATTCATATCGAGATCTACGATCTCGGTAGCGGTTAATTCGCTGAGAGGAATATTGTCGCGGGTGGCGTCGAGGGCGCGTGAAGCGCGATCGATCGCATCTGCTACCGGCGTGCGTTCTTGACGCAGGGAAGGAACCCCCGGAGCAGAATCGCTAGGAAGCGGAACCAGCACGCTTTCAAGCGGTGTGTGTGATTGATTTAGATCTTGGTATGTCGTCAGTAACTTCTGTGTGCCCAGCACAGTGACCATAGTGGCCACAGGTAACAGTAATAATTTGTGCGTGCGGGGCAGCGAATAAAGGATTCGCAACATGGGTAAATGGACCGCCGAGTTCGTGATTAAAAGCAACAGTTAAGCGCATAAACCCAGGAACCATACCCCATGAGGGCAAGGGTGAATAGACTGTATGTCTATACATAAAATTTAATTAAAAAGAATTATGGCAAGAATAGACAAAGATTACTATTTATAAACACCGTTTGCTAACAAATGTAACTGAAAAAGCAGGCTAACTACATACTCTGTACCAATCATAGACGAAAACTGATTTTTCTAAAGCATAAATATAGCAAATGTCTAAAATTTATATAGCATCCCAGTGTTCAAACTTCTCAATACCCATTACTTAAGAGGAGTAACAGGCTTTTTATACACATAGGCGGCATTGAAGACTGTTTCCTGGCATTCTAGTCATGTTTTTTCGAATAATAAGCGCATTGTTCCGCTGTATTGCGTTGAGGAAATCGAAATGTCCCGGGTAACACTTTCACAATGGCAAATGTTGGCTGCCGTGGTTGACCATGGTGGCTTCGCGCGAGCGGCAGAAGCCGTACATAAAAGCCCTTCTACGCTCAACCATGCCGTGCATAAATTAGAAGAGCAGCTAGGCGTTCAGGTGCTGGAACCCATTGGCCGCCAAGTACGCTTAACTGAAGCGGGTGAGCTGTTGCTTCGTCGTGCGCGCCAGTTAATCGAAAGCGCAGCCTCGCTTGAAGATGTGGCTACCAGGTTAGCCGCCGGCTTAGAAGCAGAAATCGTGGTGGCCATTGATCAGGTATTTCCAACGGGGGCTCAAGCCAAGGCGCTCGAGCGCTTTTCTGAAACGTATCCTCAGGTGCGTGTTCAGTTGCACGAAAGTGTGCTCAATGGGGGCATTGAAATGCTCTACGATGGCCGCGCAGACTTGGTGGTCTCCGGCATTGAGGCGCAAGGTTTTTTAGGCGAGCCGCTGGTAACGGTTCGCTTTGTGGCGGTTGCGCATCCTCAACATGCCCTGCATCAGTTGGGCCGCTCGTTGGATCTGCGAGACCTGGCTCAACACCGCCAGTTGGTAGTGCGCGACTCAGCGCTGCGTCAATCAACCAACGCGGGCTGGTTGAAAGCGGAGCAGCGATGGACCGTTACTCATCTCAATACATCGCTTGATATGCTGCGGCGTGGACTGGGATTTGCTTGGATGCCAGAAACACGTATTGGTGAGGAGTTAAAAAACGGCCAATTAAAGGTATTGCCGTTACCTGCCGGCGGTATTCGTGAAATACCTATTCAGTTGATTTTCCGCGACCGAGACCGGGCAGGGCCTGCGGCTCATGCGATGGCCGCTGCATTAAAACAGGCAGTGATTAGCGAGTGTGCCCAGCATGATTCGACTCACTCGAACGAAAAGGCGTAAAACATCCGCTTGAGCATCCTTGAGGCGGGGGTATGCTGAAAAAAGCGTAAGGCATCTAGCCAAGCACCCGAAAGACTTTCAGGAGACGCCCCATGGGACTGCTCGTTAATGGTAAATGGCAAGACCAGTGGTATGACACCAAAAAACACGGTGGCGAGTTTGTACGTGAATCCGCCCAACTACGCGACTGGGTGGGCGCCGAGCCCGAAACAGATGGCGACCGCTATCCTGCAGAAAAAGATCGCTACCATTTATATGTATCGCTTGCGTGCCCTTGGGCGCATCGAACACTGATCATGCGCAAACTGAAAGGGTTGGAGTCGCTGATAGGCACCTCTCATGTCAGCCCACTAATGCTCGACCAAGGCTGGACCTACCGCCAGGATGAAGGCGCTAGTGGTGACCCGATTAACAAGGTGGACTTCCATCATCAGCTTTACACCAAAACCGATCCGCAATATACCGGCCGCGTCACGGTGCCCGTGCTATGGGACAAGCAGCGCAGTGCCATTGTGAATAATGAGTCTGCCGATCTGCTGCGTATGTTTAATGGTGCGTTTGATGAACTGACCGGCAACGACTTGGATTTTTACCCGGAAGACCTACGCAGCGTGATCGATGACGTTAACGCTGATGTTTATGACCACATTAATAATGGGGTTTATAAATCGGGCTTTGCTACCGAGCAGGCGGTATACGAAAAACACGTGAAAGCGCTTTTTGACGCTTTGGAACGTATGGAGGCGCGTTTAGCAGAGCAGCGATACTTGGCAGGTGAATGGTTGACCGAAGCCGATATTCGTCTGTTTACCACGTTGGTACGTTTCGATGCGGTTTATTACGGCCATTTCAAATGCAATTTTAAGCGTATTGAAGACTATCCCAATCTTTCCAATTACGTGAGAGAGATCTATCAGTGGCCTGGTGTGGCGGAGACCGTCAATATGGATCACATCAAACGCCACTACTATTATAGCCACGACACGATTAACCCGACGCGGATTGTGCCAGCGGGCCCGCTGCTTGATTTTGAGCGTGCTCATGACCGGGAGCGTTTGCCGGGGCAGGGCGTACGACGTAAATAGTCCACCACAAACAATTCGCATCAAAAAGGGCCGCCTAATTAGGCGGCCCTTTAAACTTCGCTATTCAGTCAATCTAACGATAGCGTTTAGCCATTATTCGTCAGCATCTACTGCTTCTCGCGTGCGCTGCCAAGCGCTTTCAGCACCTTCTTGGGTTGTCTGCCAAGCATCACGGGCGTTGGCTTTAGTCTGCTCCCACCAATCGTTATCATATGCGGGGAAGGCTTCGACTTCTTCCTGGCTAGCTTCGACCATGATGCGATGCTCGGTATCACCGTCTTCTTCTGTATCGGTTTCCAGCGTGAAGTAATCGGTATCTACCACGATTTCACGACCGCCTAGTCCAAGTACGGAACCACTTTCGATAACAATGGCACTGATGCGCATCTCTTCATCGAACAAGATGTCGTCAACGTCACCGATTTCCTCACCGGAACCGCCGGCGAAATAGACTTCTGCATCGAGAATGTCATCGGCAGAATACATGCCTTGAGGCTCATTTTGCGCGTGAGCACTCATAGCAAAACTTCCTAGTAGGGCCGTGCCAATCGCTGTTGTGAGGATTGTCTTACGCATAGCATCTCTCCATGTGGCTACGATAAATGATCAATAAAAATGTTTACTGAAAACTTTTCTGTAAATATAGAAATATAGGTACTGTAAATACAGGTTTACTGCTTATCAGCCCAGTCGTCTGCCTGACGCTCTGCTTCTTCACGCTCAAGGCCATATTTTTGCTGAAGCTTGCCAACTAGCTGATCTTTCTTACCGCCGATCTGATCCAGTTCATCATCGGTAAACTCACCCCAGCTAGACCGAGCCTTGCCTTTCATTTCTGTCCATTTGCCTTCAATCTGATCCCAGTTCATTGCATCGCTCCTTGAGAGTAGTGAACTTGATTAGGTCCTTTCTAGGTTAGACCATATTTGTATGAGCGCAAGTCCCTGATTCAGTGTGGTGTAAGTTAAAAGTGCTGGTCAGAAGCAAAATGCGATGTTAGGATGCGCGCTCCTCGCATGTGCTGACCCCTCCATCACGACGGTGAGCGTTTACTTGCATAGTTATTGATGAGTCTTCATTAATAGTTATTAGCAGTATCGCTTGCGGGAACATCTTGCCAATTGCTAGATGTTCATTGCTGTGTAGATGGCGCGCCTCCAGTATTTCACCACACGGGTGAAATCGGCGCAGAAGGTCGCCACAACGGCTGGCCCGCGAATGCGGTGTTTGCCAACCGGATGCTAGGTGCGACCGGCGTCTCCGACTCCATTGATGGCTATGACCGCTACGGCGGTGCCTGTTTTCGATAACGACCATTTGATTGGCGTTTTTGCGATAACAGAGTCAGGGACGCTTATGATGTTTTTTGCCGGTACTTACCGGCCTACCAAGGTGTGATTAATGACCTCGACTTCTGTCGCTTCGCCGAGCTTCGGCGATCTTGCTCTTTTGCCTGCCGTTCTGTCTGCTGTTGAATCTCAGGGCTACGTAACTCCTTCGCCGATTCAAGCGCAAACCATCCCTGCGCTGCTTGAAGGCCGCGATATGCTGGGCCAAGCACAAACCGGCACCGGCAAAACTGCAGCGTTTGCATTACCGTTACTGTCACGTTTAGAGCTGACTCGCCGCGAACCGCAAGTGCTAGTAATGGCACCGACTCGCGAACTAGCTCAGCAAGTAGCTGCCTCGTTTAGTAAGTATGGCCAAAACCTCAAAGGTCTCGAAGTAGCGACCCTTTGTGGCGGTCAAGAATACCGTGAACAGCTAGGCGCCCTTAAGCGTGGCGCACAAGTGGTTGTGGGTACCCCCGGCCGTATTATCGACCACCTGGACCGCGGTAGCCTGAAGCTAGATGGCCTGTCCGCTTTAGTGCTGGACGAAGCTGATGAAATGCTGCGCATGGGCTTTATCGACGACGTAAAACGCGTGGTTGCCGATACCCCGAAAGATGCTCAGCGTGTGTTCTTCTCGGCAACACTGCCGACTGAAATCGAGCGCATTGTTAACCGTTATTTGGTTAACCCTGTGAAAGTAGCGATTGAGTCGGGAACCACGACTGGCGAAAACATCGAACAGCGCATTGTACGCGTTGACGGTGGCGCTAAGCTTGAAGCTCTGTCGCGTATTCTCGAAGTCGAACCGGTCGATGGCGCTATCGTCTTTGTGCGTACCCGTGCCGCTTGTACCACGCTAGTTGAGCAGTTGACTGCCCGTGGCGTTAACGCCGCTGGCCTGTCCGGTGATCTGGACCAGAGCCTACGTGAGCGTACTATTACGCGCTTGAAGCGTGGCAAAGTCGATGTACTTATTGCCACCGACGTAGCCGCCCGTGGTCTTGACGTGTCGCGTATTACGCACGTTATTAACTACGATCTGCCGCAAGATGCAGAAGCCTACACGCACCGTATTGGTCGTACGGGCCGTGCGGGTCGTAGCGGTATTGCGATTACCTTTGCTGGTTTCCGTGAAGGCCGCAAAGTAGGCTGGATGGAGCAGGCAACCGGCCAGAAAATGACCGAAATGCCGCTGCCTGACGAAGCCGCTATTCGCGCTCATCGCGATGAAGTCTTCCATGAGCGCGTGATTGCCTCCTTGACGAAAGGCGCCGAAGAGCAGCGTGCTCTGATTGAGCGTCTGATCGAAGAAGGCCACGACCCGATCGAGCTAACGTGTGCGTTTGCCGCGATGGCGCGTGCTGATGAGCCGCCGATTGGTCGCCTACAGGCACCACGTAAAGAGAAGCCCTCGCGTGATGGCGCTCCTGCTGGTAAGCCGGGTGCCCGTCGTGAACGCACTAGCGGCCCGACCGAAGGTATGACGCGCTACCGCGTCTCCGTAGGTCATAAAGATGGCGTGAAGCCGGGTCAGTTAGTCGGTGCTCTTGCCAACGAAGGCGGCATTGAAGGCGCGCGTATCGGTCGTATCGATATCCGCAACGCGTTCTCTGTCGTCGAACTGCCGAGCGGCTTGCCCTCGACGATTCTGACCAAGATGGCACGTGCCCGTGTGGCCGGTCGTCCGTTGGAAATCAGCGAAGACAGCGCCCCGGCTGAGCGCGCTCCGCGCCGCCGTCGTGACGAAGGCGATGCGCCGGTTCGTCGTCGCGAACGCGCCTAAGTCTTCGCCGTAAGGATTAATCAGCTGCCGCCAAGCGGCAACTGAGAAAATCTCAAACGCCCTCGCTCCTTTACTGGTGCGGGGGCGTTTTTTTGCTACCTTACTCTTCATTCATTGGATTGATTATTGTCAGGGAGGATGACATGTCCGCACCGCTACACGAATGGAATTTAGCACCTAGGGAAGCGAGGGCATTACAGACACAGTTGGCGAAGGGGTTGGAATTATCCGACCGCTTGGCCCCTGTGAAGCATATTGCGGGAGTGGATATCGGTTTTGAAGATGGCGGCGAAACAACCCGGGCAGCCGTAGTGTTGCTGGAGTGGGACCCTGCTACCGCACCCAGCTTAAACGTGGTGGAACAAATGGTTCATCGTGAGCCCACCCGCATGCCGTATATTCCTGGCCTGCTCTCGTTTCGTGAAATTCCAGCGGCGCTGGGGGCGTTTGAAAAGCTCAGCGTGTCACCTGAACTGGTCATGGTCGACGGGCAGGGAATTGCCCACCCACGGCGCTTAGGTGTGGCGGCGCATTTAGGGCTGTGGCTTGATTTGCCCACTATTGGGATTGCCAAATCACGCCTATATGGCAAACACGCTGAAGTGGGCGAGCAGCGCGGCGACTGGGTGCCGCTTTACGCGGGGCAAGAAACTATTGGGGCCGTGCTGCGCTCTCGTGCCAAGGTAAAGCCGGTGTATGTGTCACCAGGGCATCGCATCACCCTGGAAACGTCGCTTAATTGGGTGATGCGCTGTTTAGGGCGTACCAAACTGCCTGAACCTACACGGCTTGCCGATCGATTAGCGTCGCGGCGAGATCAGCGTTAGTCGGGGCTATACAAACGCGAGGAAGCGCGTGAGCAGACTGGCTGCGTCTGATGCATCAGTCACCTCCGCTGACAGGCTTGCAGGGTTCTTACCCTGGTCGCGTAACGCAGCGCGTTGGCGCTCTATATAGGCGCGCATGACAGGTACGTTGAATTCGGGGTGGAACTGTACGCTCCATTGGCGCGGGCCATAGCGCAGTGCTTGATGGGCGTCGTGGCTGTTGTGGGCCAGCACGGTGCAGCCGTGGGGCGCCTGCATGACCGACTGCGCATGGGAAAGGTGCGCCGCAAAACTTTCCGGTAATTGGCTAAATAGTGGGTCTTGTTGGCCGGCCAGCGTCAGCCGCACTGTATGAGTGCCCGACTCGCGGCCCGCTGGGTGGTAATCGCTGACACCGCCAAAAGCGGCGGCCATGAGTTGATGGCCATAGCAAACGCCCAGCATGGGCGTATCGTTTGCCAACGCGTCTTGCAGCCATGGTTTAAGTGCTTCGCTCCAGGGCTCTGCATCGCTAACCATGCTATGCGAGCCAGTGATCAGTATGCCTGCCAAGGTGTCTAGAGCGGGTGGAGTAGGGTTGCGTCGCGCGTCCCACACCTGTACCTCTAAATGCGCAGGTAGGGCAGTACTAAGCTGCTTTTCAAATAGCGTTTCAAAGTCGCCGTGCTGGTCGACGACTTCTGGATAAGCATCGCCGGTTTTAACGATTAATACACAGGCCATATCACTCCCTCGGTACGATGAAACGCAAATGTTAAACAAAGGTCTTTCAGGAAGAGCACAAAGGCATGATGATAGCCTACCATGGCCTCTTGGATGGTAAGAATTCATTCGTTATTAACGACATAAGGAAACGATAATGCAACAAATTACCCGTGCGGGCGAGCCGCTGGATGTGGCTGGCACACTGCCTGCTAAAGATCAGGCAGCACCTAAAATGACGCTGACCAACACTGAGCTGCAAGACGTTACGCTTGCGACCTATGCGGGCAAGCGTAAGGTGCTTAATATTATTCCCAGTGTGGATACGCCTACCTGCGCGATGTCGACGCGTCGCTTTAACGAACTGGCCTCAAACCTTGCTGACACCGTGGTATTGGTAGTTTCGGCTGATTTACCCTTCGCTGCCAAGCGCTTCTGCGGTGCAGAAGGGCTGGATAACGTTGAAACGCTGTCTACGTTCCGCCACCCAGAGTTTCGTGAAGACTGGGGCGTCGCGTTGTGTAATAACTCGATGGAGGGGCTGTGTGCTCGTGCGGTAGTAGTGCTGGATGCCGATAATCGCGTGCTACACAGTGAGTTGGTAAGCGAGCTGAAAAACGAACCAGATTACGACGCAGCGTTAGCCGTCTTGAGCTGACAGCAGGCGTTTTCTAGCATGACGTCGTGATGCCGTCACCAGCGCGCGAATCAAGCGTTGCTGGGGGCGGTTGAAAATTAGCCACTCGGGGTGCCACTGCACGCCAATTAAAAATTCATGTTCACGTGACTCGATGCCCTGTACCAATCCATCCCGGTCGCGGGCGACAATCTCTATCCCTTTGCCTGCGCCATAAACAGCTTGGTGATGCAGACTGTTAACTCGGCACCACGTCACGCCTAGCAACCGATGTAGCTTACTCGCGCCGACAATATCGACGGTTTTGCGCGGCAGTACCGTACGGCGTCGTTTTAGCCCTTCATGCGTGGTGTAAATATCCGGGTCTAAGGTACCACCTAGGTGGACGTTGATTAATTGTGCCCCCCGGCAAATGCCCAACACGGGCGTATGCAGCGGAATAAACCGTTCAAGCAGCGCAAGCTCCAACTCATCCCGTGCCGGGTCGAGGCGCACATCCAGCTGCACTTCGCCGCCGTAAAGGTGGGCCTGAATATCATCACCGCCACCAATGATTAAACCATCTAAATGGTCAGGCTGGGGGCGTGAAGGCGATAACCGCAGCGGTTTGCCGCCATGGCGCCAGACGGCGAACCAATCAAACCACCATGCTAAGTGGCTTTTGCGGTCAGAGGTGGTAATTCCGATAAGCGGCCGAGACATGCAGGTGGTTACTCACTGTGACAAGAAATAAAGTTGAAAAATGTGAAGTTGAAAATGGAACATTAAAAATTAGCGTTCGCGACGCAGCCAGCGGCTCAGTTTCTCTTTTACGCGGGTCAGCATCGGTCGGTTATGTTCGGCAATATACTCAGCGCAGCGAGCGAGCAGCGCGTCCGAGTTAGCGGCAAGTTTCTCAACTTCCACCCAGCGGTTCCACTCCATTGCCGAGCCCCAACCCGGTTGGGAAAGCTGGGCATTGGGTAAACGATAGTGAAAAGTGGGACGTGGTTTCGTAAGCTGAGCATGCAGTAACTCATGGCCATGGTCAGGGCGCAGATAAGCAAACAGCGGCAACATATCCAGCTCACGGTTGCGCGTTGGATTATGATGCAGGTAGTCGTCAATCAAGGTGTCCAGATCAGGTGAGTAGCGGCTATCCAGAACCTTTAGTGCGTATGCTTTGTGAAAGGGGTTGGCATGGGGCAGTACCTCGCGGGTAATATCGACTTTAATTTCATCGCGCAGCCATCCGGCAAGTAATAAATACGCGCGCAGCATGGCAAGCAAATAGTCGGCGTCAAAGCGCTCTGCTTCAGGGTTTAGATGCAACCCGAACCCATACATCAAGCTAGCATCGGTGCCCTTGGCGCCATGCTTTCGTAGTGCTGCAAACAGTGCGTCTAAATCTTCAAGTTCATTCCAGGGCACCGGTGGGCAAACAATTTCGGTAGGCACTAGGCCAGTGACCATATCACCAATCAGTTCGCGGGTTTTTTGATGGAACTGGATTCGTCGTTGGTGCTGGTGGCGTGCCCACTCGCTGTCTTGAGCGTGAGGGTCTTCCAGTAGGGCTTTGTCAGGGTGAGCGTACTGAGTGTCGAGTTCAATGCCAAATTCGCCCCAGCGGGTATTCTCTACTAGTAGCCGATGAGGGCTTACCACGTTAAGCTCCCCGCCAAACAGTTCACGTACGATCATCGCCGTGTCTCGGGGTGGCAGGCCAGCAAATTCAATTTCGACGCCAACCTGCCGGATATTCCCATGACTGTTTAAGCGGTTAGGTGGAGCTTGTAGCGTCATCTCGGCATCCTTGAGGTGAACGTTTAAGCATCCAGCCTATCATAGTCACGCGTTGAGGCTGAGTGCATTCCTAAGGGCTATAAACTAAAGCGGCGGTAAAACGGTAAGCAGGACGCCATTCAGATTAATATTCAGGAGTAAGGCGTGCGACAGCACTGGTTAATTAGCGCGGTAATAGGCGTTGTCTTGTTTGTATTGGCAAGCCTACTACTGACGAGCATGGCAATCACGCAGGCCCAGGCGCAAGTGGTGTCAATACCCGGTTTGGGCGGTGGCTCTGAGGAGCAGGAAGTTGAGGTCAGTGGCGAAGAGTTCCAGGCCTCGTTAACTGACGTCATCACCATGCTTGAAAACGAGGAGCAGCGCACTGAGCTGCTCACGTCGCTGCGCGAGCTGCAGGTAACCGCAGATGCTGCCACCGATGATGAGGGCGTGGTGCGCCAAGGGCTGCTGGGGGCCCTGGCCGATACGCTAAGCGACCTTGGCGACCAGGCGCAGGCAGGCGACTCGCCGGTTGACCAGTGGGCACGTCAGCTGGTTCAGGGGGCGGACGATTTACGCGCCCTGAACGATGGTGCCGACCAAGGCGAAGCCATTCGTGCGGTTGCTGAAGGAGCTGTCCTGGCTCTGGTTTGGATCGGGCTGCTGGTGGTAATGATTGCTTTTGGGCGCATGGTCGCTACCCGCCGAGAGTGGCCACTGGATCTGCCGCGGGACCCCAAAGCCTGGCTAATGGCGGTGCACTTCTTGCGCCGTATGCTGCCCTGGGCGTTGGCGTTTGCGATTACGCTCGGGATTGGCCAAGTATTACCTGATAGTCCTGGGCGGACGCTGGTGCTCGTGGTGGCCTATATCTGCCTATGCGGGCGGGCGCTGTCGGTGGTGTTTGAAACGGTCATCGCCTTCTTTAGCCGCGGCCATCGGTTTACGGCGGTTCAACTGCTTCAGCAGCATGCCCTGCGCGGTATGTTTGTGATTGGTGCGTTGATTGCGCTTGGCGATGCGGCTAATTCCACCCGCTTGGTCGAACTGTTGGGCAGCGAACTATCGAGCCTGGTCTCGGTGCTTTCCAATATGCTGGCGGCGCTGCTTTCAGCGCGGTTTATTCTTAAATTCAAACGCCCAGTGCGTCATTTGATTTGCAACCGACCGTTCAAACAACGCCGTGACGCCAGCACTGCGGTTGAGATGATCCGCTCGCTGGGCGGGCTATGGCACATTCCCGCGCTACTCCTGGTGAGTGGTTCGCTGCTGGCGATTTTTATTACCGTTGGCGATGTCGGCACTGCGCTGGCGCGCTCAATTATCTCTGCCAGCCTGCTGGTGCTTACGCTGGTAGTGACCGGGCTGCTGCGCCGCCAAGCGGAGCGGATGGGCAAGCGCCGTCACCGTCATCGTCAGAGCCAATACCGCAAACGCTTAGAGCGTTTCGGCTTTGTTCTCGCCCATATCTTTGCATGGATGGTGTTTGCTGAACTCTCAATGCAAGTGTGGGGCAGTTCATTCTTTGGCTTGGGCCAGCAAGCAGTCGCTAGCGCCCGCATTGGGCAAGCGCTGGTCAGTCTTGGCGCCACGGTGCTGTTGGCGTGGCTGGTGTGGATTTTTGCCGACACCGCCATTCAGCGGGCGCTTACCTCGTCGGCGCGCTCACGCGGACGGCGGGTCAATCAGGCCCGGGCGCAAACCATCACGCCGATGATTCGCAACGTCATCTTCGTGACTATCTTGATTATTGCCGTCATCGCCGGGTTGGCGAACCTGGGTGTCAACGTGACACCGCTGTTAGCCGGTGCTGGTGTGATTGGTCTGGCGATTGGTTTTGGTGCCCAAACATTAGTGCAGGATCTAATCACCGGCATCTTTATTTTGATCGAAGATTCCCTGGCGGTAGATGACTTTGTGCAGATCAATAACCACATGGGCACGGTCGAGGGGCTGACGCTGCGCACGGTTCGCCTTCGTGACTTGGACGGGATCGTGCATATCATCACCTTTAGCCGCATTGAGTCGATTCATAATATGTCTCGGCAGTTCGGCATTGCGCTGATGCGAATTCGTATTCCGTTTGATATGAAAATCGACGATGCCATTACGCTGATGCAGGAAACCGCTCAGGAGCTGCGCCGCGACCCGATGATGCGTCACTACATCTGGTCACCGCTGGAAATGCAGGGGGTTCAGGGGTTTGAAGATGGCTGCCCGATCCTGCGTATGCGTTTTCGCACCGCGCCAGAAATGCAGTGGGATGTTTCGCGGGCCTTTAATCTGCTGCTCAAACAGCGCATGGAAGCTCAAGAGATCGACCTGGGCGTGCCGCGTCTCAGCATCAGTATGGAATCGCGCTCAGAAGACCGCATGGAGGCGACCGCGGGCACGTCGTTTTCGCTGGACAATGAAGCACCAGAAAGTGACCAGGGTGAGTCAGATACTGAGCAAGAAAGCGAAACAGACACAGACGATCATAAGAAACCCGCACCACCGAAGCCGGCACCCCGCCCGACCAAGGCAGAAATACGGCGCGATGAGCAGGCGCGCAAGCACGATGAGACGCCTAATCGCGCCGCCTCACACCGGCAAAAGCCCCCAGCACAAGGCAAGCCCCAGGCCGGCACCTATGCCAGCACCGGCGGCGAACACGGCGATGAGTAACCACGGCCCGCGTAAGCGGCGCCAACGGTTATACAAAGAGACCGCGTGGCTAACGCGGTCAACCAGTTCGTCGTGACGCGAGATCGCATGATCGGGAGGCAGCGAAAAGTCATTAGCTACATCGCCTTGCCAGTGGGCGCCGTGGCTGAGTCCCAGGCGTGCGCGTAACTTGCCAATATCGCTTACAGTGTCGTGCAGCGTATCGTAGGCTTCGCGGCGCTCAGCAACGCTAAATACCGCCTCGGCATCTTGGCGTAGCGCGCTATGCTGGCAACTCGTCACAGCGTGTTGGATCGCTTGCTCATTAGCCTCGGGGGGGATCGCGAGGCGCTGGTACAAATCGCGCATAGGTGGCTATGGTTTCTCTTAGGCTGGCGTTGCATGGTCTCAGTAAGTTTGCATCAAATAATCATAGGCGTTTTTGATACGTTGAAAGCGTGCCGAGGCCAATGCTACCTGTTGTTCGCTTTCTGAATAGTAGCGGTCTGGGTGGTGTAATTGTGCCATACGCCGATAAGCGTGCCGAACCTCTATGCGGGTAGCGCCGGGGTTAAGTCCCAGAATGGAAAGCGCCCGTGTGGTGCGATCGGGAGGCGGTGGTGAAGCGCGCTGCTGGCGTGAGTGGTTATTGCGTCGCTCCTCCTGGTAAGAACTGCGTTGCTGTTGCGAGTCTTGCTGTCGTGAGCGTTGCTGCTCCCGCTCGGCTTGCTCGCGCTGGCGTTGGCGCTCCTGTTCCTGCTGGCGCTGCTGTGCTTGTTCCCGCGCCTGGCGGGCTTCCTCTTGGCGCCGCTGCTTCTCTTGTTGCTTTTCTTGCTGTTTTTGCTGCTTCTGATGATGGCGTTGTTCTTTCTCTCTCTGCTGCTGTTCTGCTCGTGCATTGGCCTGTTGTTGCTGCTGCTCGGCCGCTGCGGCATCGCGTGCTTTGCGGGCATGGTAATCTGGATCGTGGGTTTGCCAATAAGTATCACGACTAGGGTCTTCAGGGCTGGCCAGCGGTGTGCCCGTCAGTTCCTTAAATAGGGTGTTTAAGGTGGTGGGGGCAACGCTTAGTAAGTCCGCAAAAAAGCGTAAAATATAGTGGTTGGCAAGCGACAGCTCGCCATCATCGGTGGCAACCGTAATCGCTTGGTGAATAACGCTTAGGCTGCGCTCTTTACCGCACTCTTTGCGCACAACCTCGGCGGCTAACTGGATCGCTTGCAAGTCTTGGCTATGCGCAATACTCATGACCGGGCCCAGCTCATGCCCGTGGCGAAACTGTGCGGTTACCTGGGCCAGGCGACGACGGCGCTGGCCTTCAGAAACGTGTTGGCGGTGCACCAGCACCCAAGCCAACAACAGCAGGGTTGCCGTATCCACTTGGCTGCGGCTCTTTAATAACAGCAGCTCAAAGGGTGAAAAACGGGCAATGGACATTTCCTAGCTCCACAGATGAAAAGGCGGCAGTGGTCTTGTGCAGCGCCATGATTATTTTAGCCATGGTATATCATCACGTTAGGCAAAGGAGTAGGAGATTGGTGGGTTGATCAACGTTGAGCGTAAAAACAGCTTTCAGCTGCGTCTTACTCGTCGGCTCAAGGAAGAGACGTCGCATAACCTCGACGTCTATCTTTTTGTGCCTGGCGAGCTGGGGTTAAGTACTCAGCTTATCTCAGAGGAGGCTTTTTATCATGCCGCCATTCATGTATCGCGCACTTACTACAGTGACGAATACCTGCTGCCGCTGGTGCACAGCCGGTTGGCCAGTCGTAACCGCCTGGGGAGTGACTCGTACCGGCTGAGTTTGAGCCTCTACGCCTACCAATACGTGGAAGCGATGGAGCGCACCACGCAAGCGATGTTAGTAAGCGCCAAAAAGTTACGTCATACCCGCCAGCAACAGCGGGAAGAGACCAGCGAGGAGCAAGAAAGTGCGGTTGCCTTACGTGACCAACTGCATGAAATGATCGACTTGAGTGACGGAATCCTCAAGCGCCTGCGGCGCAATCAGCCGGATGACGAAAGCTTCAAAAAATACTTCGCCAATATTGATAATTACCTCTCCTGGTTTACCGAACAGCAGCTACTGGCGTTAGTGGCGCATATGCCCCGTGGTGGTGAGTTTACTGAGATTCGTCGACGCTTTATCAGCGTGTGCCACCGGGAGGGCGAACATCGCCGCGAACAGCAATACAACGCCGAACGAGTAATGGCGGACCCGACGCGCATGTCGAACAAAATGCGCTTACTGCGGCGTTTGATTGAACATCCGATTACGCTGAAACAAGAGGCATTGGAGCTTGGCGGCGGCGAGCAGAAAGCGGTCAAAGCCCTGGCCACGGCGGTGGTAATGGGGTTTGTGACGTTAGGTGTGCTGCAGTTACGTAGCGCGTTAGGGGATCTTTCTGCGCTATTCGTGTTAGCCATGGCGCTGCTCTACGCCATGCGTGAAGTTTTTAAGGATGATTTGCGCAATACCCTTTGGCGCTTGCTGCGCAAAGGCCGCCCTAAGTGGCGCCGCCAGTATCTAGACCCCACGCGAAATGCCGTGGTGGGTCGCCAGCTGGAGTGGTTTGACTACAAGCGCTTCGCTTCGCTGAGTGATGACATCCAACAATTGCGCCGTCGCAAGGTGGCCCAGCGGGAAGAGGTAGTGCTGCACTACCGCTCAAGTTCACGTATGTCACCCACGCGCTTTTTAAGCGGCTACGAGCATACGCGCGAAACACTGAATTTGGATATTTCCATGCTCACGCGGCTAATGAGTAAAGGGAAGCACCACATCTATCGGCTTAAAGATGGCCAGGCAGTGCGTGAAAGCGTCGAACGCCGCCACCTGTTTAATCTGGTGATTCGTGAAACGGGCAGTGAAGATACGCCCTACCTTGCCCGCTGGAAAGTCGTGGTAAGTCGCTCAGGCATTGTTGATGTGGAGAAAGTGGAAGAGAGTAGCGCCACAGAGGCGAACACACCAACAGGCAAGCAAGCATAAAGCTGCGCTAGATCAAATTAGTCTCAATGCGTTCTTTTAGATAGCCAGCCAGCATAGGCAAATTTCCAGGAGCGAACTAGGCTCAAAGAGAAGGCAGGGTGACCTGCAGCTGCGGCTCAGTCTTTAAAGGTTGAACGCAAGGAGAAGCGCCATGCAAGCTATTGATATCATGACACCCAAAGTGGTGAGTGTGGGACCCGATACGGAAGTGCGTGAAATTGCGCAACTGCTGCTTAAGCATCGTATCAGCGCCGTTCCTGTCGTCGATGGAGATCACCGGGTGATCGGTATTGTCAGCGAAGGCGATTTGATGCGCCGGGTAAAAGATGACAGTGACCACGGTCACTCATGGTGGTTATCGCTATTTACGGGCGGCAAGGATGCTGGCGACTATGTCAAGATGCATGGTCGTAAAGCCCACGAAGTGATGACGCCAGATCCACTGACCGTGGAAGAGAACACGCCACTGCATACCATTGCGCGAATGCTGGAAAAACACCACATCAAACGCGTACCCGTTGTGCGTGAAGGTAAGTTGGTGGGTATCGTCAGCCGTGCCAATCTGCTGCAAGGCATTGCTAATGCGGCGGTATCGCCGACGCAGTCACCTTCGGACGATCGACACATCCGCGAAGCCATACTGGACGAGGTAGAACACAACACCGGCGTGCAAGTCGAAGGCATTAGCGTGATTGTGGATGGCGGTGCAGTCGAAATCTGGGGGCTGGTCGAATCGCTTGAACAGAAGCAGGCGGTGACGGTTGCAGCAGAAAATGTGGCGGGGGTGACTCGCGTCGAAAATCATCTAGGGATGATGCCGCGGGGCGTAGGATATATGTAATGTCAATTTGGCGTATATAGCTTTAAGTAACCAGTAAGGCCCGCTAGGTTAATAGCGGGCCTTACCTTTTTATACCACCTTACACCACGGCTTTAATTGCTTGCTCTAAACTATCCACGCTGCGCTCAGTGTGGTGCAACTTATCTAAACCAAATAGGCCAATGCGGAAAGTTTGGAAGTTATCACCTTCATCGCACATGAGCGGTACGCCGCCGGCTACTTGCACCCCCGCCTGGGCCAGTTTGCCTACCAAGCCGCTATCGTCGCTGTAGCAGACCACCACCCCTGGGGCCTCAAAGCCTTCCGCCGCCACGCTGACAAAACCGTGACGCTTGAGCATGGCACGGACTTCACGGCCAATCGCTTGCTGCTCCTCTTTTACCTTGGGGAAGCCGTACGCACGGGTTTCCTGCATGATATCGCGCAGCTGTCGCAAGGCGTCCGTGGGCATAGTGGCGTGATAAGCATGCCCGCCGTTTTCATAGGCTTGCATGATGCTATGCCACTTGCCCAGGTCGCAGGCAAAGCTGTTGCTCTGGGTTTCGCTCAAGCGCTGCGTAGCCCGCTCTGACAGCATCACCATGGCGCAGCAGGGCGAGCCGCTCCAGCCTTTTTGCGGCGCACTGACCACCACGTCAATGCCGAGTGCCTGCATGTCCACCCAAAGGGTGCCTGCCGCAATGGCGTCCAACACGAACAGGCCGCCTACCTCGTGTGTCGCCTCGGCGAGTGCTTGAATATACGTATCTGGAAGCAGCAGGCCCGCCGAGGTTTCTACCTGCGGGGCAAAGACCACCGCTGGTTTTTCGCGACGAATCTGCGCGACGGCTTCATCAATGGGTACTGGCTGAAATGGCGAGCGCGAGTCATCGGTGTTAAGACGCCGTGCTTTTAGCACCGTGTGCTGGTCGGTTAAACGGCCCATCTCAATGATCTGTGTCCAACGGTAGCTGAACCAGCCGTTGCGAATCACCAGAGTGTTCTGATCAACGGCAAATTGACGCGCCACTGCTTCCATTCCAAAGGTACCGCTACCGGGAACGATGACGGCGGAGTGAGCGTGGTAGACTTCTTTCAGCGTGGCCGATATATCCCGCATCACACCTTGAAACTGTTGCGACATATGGTTCAGCGAGCGGTCGGTGTAGACCACTGAGTACTCAAGCAAACCGTCGGGATCGACGTTGGGCAGTAAACCAGCCATGGCGTTCTCCAAATAAGGGCGGTGCGCTCATCGGCACACTTCATCAAAAATATACAGTGGCTGCTAAGAGTACGAGCAATAAAAGCACAAAACCAGCCCGCGTGGGGCTGGTTTTGATTGCTGAAGGGACTGGCTTAACGCGGCGGTAACTGCTCGGGCCCAAAGGCGTCGGGCAGCAGCGTTTCCATGGTGTAGGTTTTCATCAATTCACCGCTGCCGGAAAGTACCTTGATTTGGGTTTCTGGCGTCGCGAATTCGCGAATCCGCTGACGACAGTCGCCGCAGGGTGTGCAGAGGTGGTCACCTGGGCCCATCACGTAGACCGTCGCCAACTGGCGTTGCCCGGCAGTGATCATGGCGGAAATGGCCGAGGCCTCGGCGCATAGGCCTTTGTAGTGCGCCACTTCCACGTTAGTGCCCGCAAACTGCTGACCATCAGGGGTGACCATGACTGACGCCACCGGGTGAGCTGAGTAAGGCACGTAGGCGTTAGCCCGCGCGCTCAACAGCGTTTGAACGATCTCTTCTGATACGTGCTCTTCTGATACCTGTTCCATCATTTTTCCTTTTGGCCGCTTCTACGCGCTCTTTTCAACGTTCTCGCTTTAACGTTCTAGGCGCTGGCAGCGTCGTCGCGCAACACGGTGTCGAGTGCAATCAGCATCATATCGTCGAAGGTGGTTTGACGGTCGGCACTGGAGAGCGAATCGCCTTTCAGGATGTGATCCGACACGGTGCAGATGGTCATGGCGCGGGCGCCGAACTCGGCGGCGACGCCGTAAAGGCCAGCGGCTTCCATCTCGACGCCGACAATGCCGTAGCGCTTGAGCATTTCAGCCATATCGGTTTGCGGGTTGTAGAACAGGTCCGCTGAGAAGATGTTGCCGACTTTGACCGGCACGTTTTTGGCTTTAGCGGCAGCGACGGCGTGCTGGGTCAGTTCAAAATCCGCAATCGCAGCGAAGTCGTGGTCGTTAAAGCGCATGCGATTGACCTTGGAGTCGGTGCTGGCGCCCATGCCGATGACCACATCGCGCACGTTGACGTCGTCGCGTACCGCGCCGCAGGAGCCCACGCGAATCAGCGATTTAACGCCGTAGTCGGTGATCAGCTCTTTGGCGTAGATGGAGACCGACGGAATGCCCATACCATGGCCCATCACGGAAATCTCGCGGCCCTTGTAGGTGCCGGTGTAGCCAAACATATTGCGCACATCGTTGACCTGGCGGACGTTCTCCAGGTAGGTATCGGCGATGTATTTGGCGCGCAGCGGGTCGCCGGGCATCAGGACGGTATCAGCGAAATCGCCCATCTCTGCATTAATATGTGGTGTAGCCATGTAACGCTCCCATATCAATAATTTAACGATCCGAATAAACCCTAGGCGGGGGCGCTGTGAACCCTTCCCTGGGCGCTACTTTCGCCATCCATGGCGAAAGACCCCCGCTACGGGTTGATTCTGATCTTGTGCTAGTGGTTTACCACTTATCATTAAGCGGCTTCAGGTAGAAAGCTTTTGCCATCGGCCATGGCCGGTAGCAGGAAAAAGTCGGCCAGGGTTTGGCCAATATCGGCAAAGGTGCCGCGCTCGCCCAGCGGGCCGGGGGTGAAACCGGGGCCGTGTACCAGAATGGGGATGTACTCGCGGGTGTGCTCAGTTCCGTGCCAGCTCGGGTCGCAGCCGTGGTCAGCCGTCAGAATAAGCAGGTCATCTTCGCTTAGCGCCGCCAGCAGCTTGGGCAGCTTGGCATCGAAATCTTCTAGCGCGGCGGCGTAACCCGGCACGTCCCGGCGGTGGCCATAGACCGAGTCAAAATCGACAAAGTTGGTCATGATCATGGCGCGTTCGCCCTGATTTTTCTTGTCAAAGCCGCGCTGGCTGGTGCGCTCAATCTCTTTAAGCGTGGCGTCCATCAGTGCATCGTGACCACTGGCTTTTACCTTGTGGGTAATGCCGCAGTGGGCGTAGATATCGGCAATTTTGCCAATCGAGACCACTTCGCCACCGGCATCATCGAGCTTTTGCAGCACGGTGGGCGACGGCGGCTCAACGCTGTAGTCGCGACGGTTGCCGGTGCGGGCGAAGGTGTTGCTGTCGTCGCCGATAAACGGACGCGCGATCACGCGGCCAATGTTGTAAGGCTCCAGCAGCTCGCGGACGGTTTCGCACAGCTTATAAAGCCGCTCCAGACCGAAATGCTCTTCGTGAGCGGCGATCTGAAATACCGAGTCCGCCGAGGTGTAAACGATGGGTTTGCCGGTGGCTATGTGCTCTTCACCCAGGCGGGCGATAATCTCGGTGCCGGAGGCGTGGCAGTTGCCAATCACTCCGGTGAGGTCGGCTTCCTGAACGATGGCATCGAGCAGCTCAAGAGGGAAACTGTCAGTTTTATCCAGAAAGTAGCCCCAGTCAAAGCGGACCGGGACACCGGCGATTTCCCAGTGGCCGGAGGGGGTATCTTTGCCGCTGGAAATCTCTTTGGCGTGGGCGTAAGCCCCTTCCAGATTTTCCGGCAGCGTGATGCCTTCGGCAACGCTGCCCGTGGCATCACGGTGGGCGTGAAATAGCCCCAGCTTGGCCATGTTGGGCAGCTTGAGAGGGCCTGAACGGTTGGCGTTATCCGCTTCGCCACGGGCGCAGGCGGCGGCGATATGGCCCAGCGTATCCGCACCCTCGTCACCGAAGGTGGCGGCGTCCGGGGCGGCGCCAATCCCAAATGAATCGAGTACCAGTAAAATCGCACGGCTCATGAGGCTTCTCCACGGAAGGTGTCTTGCAGCAGAGTGTCGGCGCTGGCAGCGCCTTCGCCAATTGTAAACGCCGCGCGCAGCTGCTCGGCGGCACGCTCAGCGGCGGTATCACTACGGGCGTGCACCATGGCGATGGGGCGCTGACTATCCACGCTGTCGCCGATCTCGACGATATCGGTGAAACCAACGCTGTGATCGATGCTGGCGTCGTTACGCAGGCGGCCACCGCCCAGCTCCACCACGCTCATGCCCACGGCGCGGGTATCGATGCGTTGTACGATCCCTGATTGCTCGGCATACACGGGTTTAATGACCTCTGCCTTGGCCAGGTAGTGCTCCGAGCGCTCCATAAAGTCGCTAGGGCCACCCAGTTCACGCACCATCTGGGCAAACACTTCAGCGGCAGCGCCGGAGATCAGCGCGTTCTCAAGCTGAGTCAGTGCGTCTTCACGGGAACCCGCGAGCTTACCGGCGATCAGCATCTCGACTGCCAATTCACGGGTGACTTGCATCACGCGGCTATTGGGGCGGTCGCCGCGCAGTAGTGCCAGCGTCTCGACGATTTCAACGGCGTTACCGGCGCAGGGCGCTAGCGGTTGACTCATATCGGTAAGCAGGGCAGTGGTGGGCGTGCCCGCTTGGGTGGCCACATTGGCGATGCTTTTGGCCAACTCGCGGGATTTCTCTGGGGTGGGCATAAAGGCACCGCTGCCGACTTTAACGTCCATCACCAGCGCATCCAGCCCTGAGGCCAGCTTTTTACCCAGGATAGAGGCGGTAATCAGCGGAATCGATTCCACGGTGGCGGTCACGTCACGCACGCCGTAGATGCGCTTATCGGCAGGCGCCAAGTCACCGGTCTGGCCGATAATCGCCACGCCAGTGGATTTCACCACCTCGCGGAAGCGTGCTGGCGCGGGATAGGGATCGTAGCCGGGGATCGATTCGAGTTTATCCAGGGTGCCGCCGGTGTGACCTAAGCCGCGTCCGGAAATCATGGGTACAAAGGCACCGCAGGCGGCGACCCAAGGGCCGAGTACCAGCGAGACCAAGTCACCCACGCCGCCAGTGGAGTGCTTATCCACGATCGGGCCGGGCAGGTTTAGGTCGCTCCACTGCATCACGTGACCGGAGTCGCGGGTGGCGGTAGTCAGCGCCACGACTTCTTCACGGCTCATGCCGTTAAGAAACACAGCCATGGTGAAAGCGCCAATTTGTGCGTCGCTAATGCGATCATCGGCAATGCCCTGTACAAACGCTTTGATCTCTTCCGCAGGCAGCGGCTGGTTATCTCGCTTAAGGCGAATCAGCTCCTGGGGCAGCAACGCGTGTTGGGTTGTGTTGGCAGACATTAGTAACCTCCTTGGCCTTGGGGTGCCGCGCTGGTGCTGCCGGTCAACGTATCCAGCAGATTGCCCAGCAGGCTGGATGCACCAAAGCGGAAGTGTGCAGGCGTCACCCAGGCTGGGCCCATGATCTCGTTAGCAAGGGCCAAGTATGCCGCTGCGTCTTCGGCGGTTTTAACGCCACCGGCTGCTTTAAAGCCAACGTCTTTGCCACTGGCCTTGATGGCTTTGAGCATGATCTCGGCGGCTTCCAGCGTTGCGTTGACGGGCACTTTACCGGTCGACGTTTTAATGAAATCCGCGCCGCCTTCAATGGCGATTTCGCTGGCGCGTTTGATCAGCGCAGGGTCTTTGAGTTCGCCGGACTCAATGATCACTTTGAGCAGTGCTTGGCCGGCGCAGGCGGCTTTGCACATCTCAACGAGCTCGAGGCCAGTCTCTTCATCGCCCGCCATCAGGGTGCGGTAGGGGAATACGACATCGACTTCATGGGCACCAGAGGCAACCGCATCGCGCGTTTCACGGGCAGCACCCATGATGTCGTCGCCGCCGTCGGGGAAATTGGTGACCGTGGCGATCTTCACTTGGTCGTTAAGGGTATGAGCGGTCAATGCACGCTGGGCCGTGACAATAAACTGGGGAAAGACACACACTGCCGCAGGCGTGCCAAAGGGCGTTTTTACTTGCTGACAAAGTGCTTCAATGGTGCTGTCAGTGTCGCTATCGTTCAGGCTCGTCAGATCCATGAGGGTAAGTGCTTGGCGGGCGGCTTGGACAATATGGGGGGAGGCTGTCGCAGTCATGGAGTTCTCACAAATCAGTAAAAGATAAAAACGGGCACTGCGGATAAAACCGCAGCGCCCGATGCGTTAAGTAGCCGTCATTGCGCTAATCATGCAAGCAGTGGCAAGCGCTATGCAGACGCGCCACTCAGCGCGATGAAGAAGCCAGCAATAGAGGCCGACATCAAGTTGGATAGTGTACCGGCCAAGACGGCTTTAACACCAAAGCGGGCAATCTCTTTACGGCGCGTCGGTGCAATGCTGCCCAAACCACCCAGCAAAATCGCAATGGAGGAGAGGTTAGCAAAGCCACACAGTGCGAAAGAGAGAATCGCCATGGTGTGAGGCGTCATCATCTGACCCGTCGCCGCCACTACCTGTTCCCCATCAATGTAGGGTGCCAAGTTGATGTAGGCGACAAATTCGTTGACGACCAGTTTCTGGCCGATAAACGAGCCTGCCAGGGTGGCTTCTTCCCAGGGTACACCTAACAGGAAGGCAAGCGGGGCGAACAGCCAGCCCAAGATCAGTTCTAAGCTCAGTGAGTCAAAGCCCACCCAGCCGCCAACGCCGCCGAGAATGCCATTGATCAACGCGATCAAACCAATGAACGCGAGCAACATCGCGCCCACGTTAGCGGCCAGCATCAAGCCCGATGTAGCGCCGGAGGCGGCAGCATCCAGCACGTTGGCGGGCTTATCTTCCTGGGCTTCAATTTCTTCTTCTACCTTGGAAACGCTGTCGCTATCGGACACATCCTGGGTTTCCGGCATGATCAGCTTGGCAAACAACAGCCCGCCGGGCGCCGCCATAAAGGAAGCTGCTACCAGGTACTCCATGGGAATACCCAGCGCTGCATAACCCGCCAACACCGAACCCGCCACCGACGCCAAGCCGCCACACATAACGGCAAACAGCTGCGAAGGCGTCATGCGGGCGATAAACGGACGTACCACCAGCGGTGCTTCAGTTTGGCCAACGAAGATATTCGCGGTCGCGGAGAGCGATTCGGTACGTGAAGTGCCCAGGGCTTTTTGCAGAGCGCCACCCAGGATGCGGATTACCCACTGCATAATGCCGATGTAGTACAGCACGGCGATGAGAGAAGAGAAGAAGATAATGACCGGCAGAACCTTGATGGCAAACACAAAGCCGACGTTTTCTACGTCCGCTAAACCACCAAACAGAAAGCCGATACCATCGTTGGCATACACCAAAATTTGGCTAACGCCAGAAGAGATGGCTTGCAGCACCGCCTGACCGAAAGGCACATAAAGTACAAACGCACCAATGCCCGCTTGAATCGCAAAAGCGCCCAGCACAGTGCGTAGCCGAATAGACTTACGGTCGTAAGAGAAAATCAGGGCAATGGCCACCAGGGTGACCATACCCACCAAGCTCATAAGGAGTGTCATAAGGGGATCCTTCGAGTCTGCGCGAACGTGCCGCGCTTATAGTAAGTTGAGCTTGACGGAGTAGATCATCGCATTCTGATAATTATTGGGCGTGCCCAACTTATTGTCAGAGTAGCGGTACTGAATACCGGTGGTGATCAAGTCGCTCGGATGCCACCACAGGCTCAGTGCACCGTTGGTGCCCACACTGCCTGCTGTGCCGTTCACGTAATTTTCATCCAGATACTCGTCATCGCGGCCAAAGGTCTGCTCATGCCAGTTAGTCACGCTGAAGTTCTGGTCGAGCGCAGCGAAATCATAACCCGCGACCCAGCCAGCCATAAAGCCGTTCATGCCGCTGTAGCTGTTACTTTGCACCCGCGCGGCACCAATGAATGGCTTGAACCATAAACCATTATCAAAAGTAGTGCGGTAACCCAGGCCCAAAATTTGATCCTGCTCGCGGCTTTCAAAGCCGTAATCACGGAAGTCGTAAAGGTGAGCGTAAATAGACAGCGGGCTGTCGCCCAGGTAAATGTGCGAGGTTATTTTACCCGCGGTGCGGAAGTTGTCTTTGCCACCACTGGATTCATCGAATTGATCGTTGGTGGGGTTCTCGAAATCAAAGAAACCGTAGAATTCGCCCCAGCTAAAGCCAGCGCCGCCTTCAATTTCGAGAAACATAAAGTCGCTTTTCGCCGCGTTAGGGGCGGTGCGTGCTTCGGTGCCGTTCGACCAATCGAGATAGTTGACCGAGACATTGGCAAACGACCACAGCCGGTCAAGCGGATGGGGCTGAGCGTCATCTGCCAATGCTGGAGTGACGAGGGCGGTACTTGTCAGTAAGGCGCCAGCACTAAGGGTGACAAGCGATGAAGAGCGAGTGTGTTTTCGAGCAGTCATGTAAGCCTCAACGGGGGTTGTCGCGGAGCCATTTGAGTGTGGCTATCCGTGGTTATAGTCGTGCGGGCTGGCGTGAATGTTAAAATTATAACATTTAGTGTTATTTTTCTAACGTTGATTTGCAAGTGTTGTCACATCAACGCTATTTAAATGTCATATAACTACCGTAAGCATCACGAATAGCGTTAATGGTCGTTGTCGCAGTGGAAATTCCGTCGCTGCTCGCTCAGCATAGAAAGAAATAAGAGGCAACATGAAGGCTTATGTTGCGCTAATCACAACAAGAGGGGTTGTTAAGGAGATGCCCACCATGAATGGCCGCAGCGCTCAGCGCCTTGCCAAACTTCAGGAAGCGCTAGCCAGTGGCGGCACTCTTCATCTGCGCGATGCTGCAGAGCTTTGTGATGTATCGGAGATGACCATCCGGCGCGATCTCACCACCCAGCCTACTGCGATGAGCCTGCTGGGCGGGCACTTGGTAATGGCGAATTACCCCGGGGTCACACCGATATATGACTTAACCGAGCAGCAGGCTAGCCACTATCAGGCGAAGTATCGGCTCTGTCAGCGAGTACTCGCCTTTATTGAAGAGGGCGATACACTGTTTATTGACTGTGGCTCGACGCTGATTCCGTTGCTGAGTCAGTTAAGTCATTTCCGTGAACTAACGGTGGTGACCTATGCGCTCAACGTCGCCAATGCCGTTGCCGCCTTGCCTAACGTACGCCTTGTACTACTGGGCGGGCTGTTTTATGCCGCTTCACAATCATTTGGCAGCGACAATATGGCCGCCGCCATCGAGCGATTGGGTATCAACAAAGCGTTGATTTCCGCGGCGGGGGTGGACTTGGAGCGAGGCGTAAGCTGCTTCCACTTTCACGAAGTCGCGCCTAAACAAGCCGCCATTGCCACCGCTATGCAGCGCTTGCTGGTAGTGGATGCCAGCAAGTTTGGCGTGGTGCGACCGGCTTATTTCGCAGCCCTAGACGATTTTGATGTGGTGGTTACTGACGAAGAGGGCGCGCCGCAACTGCTAGAGGGGCATGGCCGCGAGGTGCCAGTGGTAACCGTTGCGTAGAAATGTTTCGCTTCTCTATAGCCGTCAATAGCTTGGGTGCGGCAATGCGCCACTTCTTTCGTGATCTCGATCAATAGAAAATACTTTCGTCTTACCTGCTGTCGCTTTTAAAGCCCTGCTGTCGCTTTTAAAGCATAGGCGAGCAAGACCCGCCGCTATTCCTACGTGGCGGCGCATATTTTTCCCGGAACAGTGACGCTCAACGCACCACGCACAGGTTTGTGAGGATGCTCCCACGAGCATGTTTTGGGAAGAGTATGGGGTAATAGTTAGCCTGCTATTTATCATGACCGCAGGGCTGGCTAGTGTGTTTTAAACCCTAACTTTTAACACCTTGGACGAGATCACACCATGCAACGACGCTCACTATGGCGCAGGCGAGGCACGTTAGTGCTCCTTGCGCTGTGCCTGTTTCTAGCAGGCTGTAGTTCAGCGCTATTAGACCCCAAAGGGCAGGTTGGCGCAGAGCAGCGGACGCTGATTCTGACCGCTTTTGGCCTGATGTTGATTGTAGTTATTCCCGTTATTGTGATGACGCTGCTGTTCGGCTGGCGCTATCGGCGTAGTAATAGCGGGGCTAAGTACCTTCCCGATTGGGCGCACTCCAACGCGATTGAAGCGGTGATCTGGATCGTGCCTTGCGCGATTATCGCGGTGCTGGCGCTGTTGACCTATAAAACGTCCCACAGCCTGGATCCCCACAAACCGCTGGAAAGCGACGTGGAGCCGATCGAAATTCAGGCCGTATCGCTGGACTGGAAATGGCTGTTTATCTATCCCGAGCAGGGCGTGGCCAGCGTTAATGAAGTGGCCTTTCCCGTCGATACCCCCGTGCGCTTCCGTGTTAGCTCAGGTTCGGTAATGAATGCTTTCTTCATTCCCCATCTTGGCAGCCAAATCTACGCCATGGCGGGCATGGATAACGATGTCCATCTGATTGCCGATGAAAAGGGCAGCTATCCAGGTCGCTCTACCAACTACAGTGGCGCGGGCTTCTCGGGCATGACGTTTGAAGCCAAAGTGACGACCCCCGGCGAGTTTGATGACTGGGTTGAAACCGTGCGCGGTGCCTCTGAAACGCTGACCTACCCAGAAGGCTACGAAGCCCTGGCGGAGCCTAGCGAATCGCACCCAGTGGAGTACTTCTCGGCTATTTCACCAGCGCTATACGAAAGCATTTTGAAAAGCTTTCACACCGGCGGTGAACACGAGATGGGCGGCGATCATCAGTTGAGCAGCGACCATGCTGATTCTTCTGATGGCGATAACGCACCTAACACCCATCAAGCGGCCGACTCTGGCCACGACACCAACAACCATGCTAGTCAGGATCATGCCATGCGCAGCCATCCCACTAGCGTTGAAGCAGGGGGTTAAGCCGTGTTTGGAAAACTCAGTTTAGAGTCAATTCCCTACCACGAACCGATCATTATGGTCGTCGCGGCCTTCATGGCCATTGGGGGGATCGCGCTGTTAGGCGCGTTAACGTATTACCGTAAATGGAGCTGGCTGTGGAACGAGTGGTTTACCTCCGTTGACCACAAAAAGCTCGGCATTATGTACTTCATCGTTGCTCTGGTCATGCTACTGCGTGGCTTCTCGGATGCGATTATGATGCGAACCCAGCAGGCGATGGCCGCCGGGGGCGCCGCGGGTTATTTACCGCCCGAACACTACGATCAGATCTTCACCGCCCACGGCGTGATCATGATCTTCTTTGTCGCTATGCCCATGGTCATCGGTTTGATGAACTTGGTGGTGCCGCTGCAAATAGGCGCCCGCGACGTCGCTTTTCCCTTCCTGAATAACCTGAGTTTCTGGCTGTTTGCCGTCGCCGCGATCTTGGTCAATATCTCGCTGGTGGTGGGGGAGTTCGCCAAAACCGGCTGGCTGGCTTACGCGCCCTTATCGGGGATCGAGTTCAGTCCCGGGGTGGGGGTCGATTACTGGATATGGGCATTACAGATATCCGGGATAGGGACGACGCTCACCGGTATCAACTTCTTCGTGACGATTCTGAAGATGCGCACCAAAGGCATGACCATGTTCCGCATGCCGATCTTCACCTGGACATCGCTGTGCGCCAACGTGTTGATCATCGCCTCGTTCCCTATTTTGACCGCCACCATTGCGCTGCTGACGCTGGATCGCTACTTAGGCATGCACTTCTTCACCAATGATTTTGGCGGCAACATGATGATGTACGTCAACCTCATTTGGGCGTGGGGCCATCCGGAAGTTTATATCCTGATTCTGCCCGCCTTCGGCGTGTTCTCGGAAGTCATTTCGACGTTTGCCCGTAAGCGGCTGTTTGGTTACATGACCATGGTATGGGCGACGATTGCGATTACGCTGCTGTCGTTTATCGTCTGGCTGCACCACTTCTTCACCATGGGGGCGGGCGCTAATGTTAATGCCTTCTTCGGCATTATGACGATGATCATTGCCATCCCCACTGGGGTGAAAGTCTTCAACTGGCTGTTCACGATGTTCCGTGGCAGTTTGGAACTGACGTCGCCGGTACTCTGGACCCTGGGCTTTATTATCACCTTTACGCTGGGCGGTATGACCGGTGTGATGCTGGCCGTGCCAGCCGCCAACTTCGTGCTGCATAACAGCCTGTTTGTTATCGCTCACTTCCACAACGTCATTATTGGCGGCGTGGTGTTCGGCATGATGGCGGGCCTGACCTTCTGGTTCCCCAAAGCGTTTGGCTTCACGCTGAGCGAAAAATGGGGCAAGCGTTCATTCTGGTGCTGGTTCATTGGCTTCTATGTCGCCTTTATGCCGCTCTACGTCCTGGCCTTCTTTGGCGCCGTGCGCCGCATGCAGTCCTACGCGAACCCTGAGTGGCAGCCGTGGATGATTCTGGCCTGGGTAGGCGCGGTGATTATCATGATGGGCATCGCCTGCACCGTCATCCAGTTCTGGGTCAGCATCCGCGACCGCAAGCTGAACGCTGATGTGACCGGTGACCCGTGGGATGGCCGTACTTTGGAGTGGTCAACTTCTTCACCCGCGCCGTTCTACAACTTCGCGCGCTTGCCGGAAGTGGGTGACATCGACAGCTTCTGGTCGCAGAAACAGCGTAGCAATGAGCAGCTTGAAGAAGCGCCCTATACCGATATCCATATGCCGCGTAACACTGTTGCCGGGCCAGTGATTAGCCTGTTTGCCCTGGTGCTGGGCTTTGCCCTGGTGTGGCATATCTGGTGGCTGGCAGCGGTCGGTGCCATTGGTGTGATGGGTAGTTTTATTGCCCGAGTATTCAATGATGACGTCGATTATTACGTACCGGCCGCTGAAGTCGAGCGTATCGAACGTGAGCATCAACAGCGCGTGAAAAACTCCGAGTCCTATCAATCGGTTGCTGACGTTGAAAGAGCTGAACGTAAGCATCAGCGCTACGTGGAGGTTTAAACATTATGGCAACGGATACATTACACCACGGCGCATCACTCGAGCCCCATGAGCATCATGATGCCGCGGGCACCAAAGTGTTTGGCTTTTGGGTTTACCTAATGAGCGACTTGGTGATCTTCGGGTCACTGTTCGCTACCTACGCCGTACTGATGAAGGGCACGGCGGGCGGGCCGACGGCGGCGGATATTTTCGAGCTGCCGTTTGTGCTGGTGGAAACCTTCTTACTGTTGGTGAGTAGCTTTACCTTTGGTATGGGCGTACTGGCGATGAATGCCAATCGCATTAATCAGGTGAAGGCATGGCTTGCGGTGACGTTTTTACTCGGCGCTGCCTTTGTGGGCATGGAAATCTATGAATTCCAGCATTTGATTCACCAGGGGTATGGGCCGGATCGCAGTGCGTTTTTGTCATCCTTCTTTACCCTGGTGGGCACCCACGGCCTTCACGTGACCTTCGGGTTGATCTGGATCCTGGTGATGCTGGTGCAGCTCTCTACCAAAGGCTTGAACGATATGACCCGGCCAAGGATTTTGTGCCTGAGCCTGTTCTGGCACTTCCTGGATATTGTCTGGATCTGCGTCTTCTCATTCGTCTATCTGATGGGGGTACTGTGAGATGAGCCATTCTTCCTCTAGCTCAGCGAATGCCCATGGCAGCGTAAAGTCGTATGTGACAGGACTGGTATTGTCGCTGATACTGACCATTATCCCCTTTGCGGTGGTAATGAGTGGCGCGCTAAGCATACTCTCCACTGTTATAGTGGTGGCCGTGACGGCTGTGTTGCAAATATTGGTGCAGCTGGTCATGTTCATGCATATGAATACCAAAGCTGACGAGGGCTGGAATCTAATGTCCTTCGTTTTCACACTGACGATTCTCGTCTTAGTGGTAGGAGGCTCGCTGTGGATCATGCAGCATCTACATCTCAACATGATGATCGGCTGATTTCAGCACCTAGCCGCTGGCGGGATCTGCTTGAGCTGACTAAACCCGGCATTATCGGGGGCAACTTGATTGCGACGTTGGGTGGATATTTTCTTGCCGCCCAGGGGCAGTTTGAGTGGCTAAGCTTTGTCTCTGTCATGGTAGGGATTGCATTTATCATCGCGTCAGGCTGTGCGTGTAACAACGTGATTGACCGCGATATTGATGCATTGATGGCGCGTACGCGCCATCGCCCCCTGGTCAGAGGTAGCATTTCCATCACCCAAGCGCTGGGCGTATCGGCACTACTGGGCGTGACTGGCGTGGTGTGTTTAGCGCTAGGTACCAACGGCTTAACCGTCGCGCTGGCGGTGATTGGCTGGGGTGTGTATGTAGGGCTTTATAGCCTCTACATGAAGCGCCGCTCAGAGTACGGCACCCTGGTGGGCAGCCTCTCAGGCGCCATGCCGCCGGTGGTGGGCTACTGCGCGGTGACGGGGCAATTCGATAGCGGTGCGATCATGCTGCTGGTGATCTTCTGCCTGTGGCAGATGCCGCACTCCTACGCGATTGCGATTTTTCGCTATGCGGATTATCAACGGGCATCGATTCCGGTGCTACCGGTGGTGCGCGGCGTCAAAATGGCGAAACACCATATCCTGGGCTATATCGTGGCGTTTATTCCTGCCTCGCTGGCGCTGGTGTTAGCCAGCCAAGCGGGCATGGGGTATCTCTGCGTGGCGCTGGTGATGGGCGGTTACTGGCTTTACCTGGCACTGCGCGGCTATCGGTTAGACGACGATGTGCGCTGGGCCAAGAAGGTGTTTGGTGTTTCCATACTTACCATCACCGCGATGAGCTTAGTCATGGTGCTGGAAGCAATGGTGCCGATGTGGGTTTAGCCCTCTCATACCGTTAAGCCGTTAATAAAACGCCCCAAGCAGACAACTGCTTGGGGCGTTTTTATTGGGTAGGGAAAGTTTCTGTAACTCAGCGTTCCCGCTGGCTGGCCTGAATAGCCGTCAACGCAATGGTATAAACGATATCGTCGACCAGCGCGCCTCGGGAAAGGTCGTTCACCGGCTTGTTCAACCCTTGCAGCATGGGGCCAACGCTTACTACGCGGGCGCTACGCTGCACCGCTTTGTAGGTGGTATTGCCGGTGTTGAGGTCGGGGAACACAAACACGGTGGCTTTACCTGCCACCGGCGAGTCGGGGGCTTTCTGTTTGCCCACACTCTCGATGGCGGCGGCGTCGTACTGTAGCGGGCCGTCGATGGCCAGGTGCGGCGCGCGCTCTTTAGCAATGCGAGTGGCTTCGCGGACTTTATCCACATCCGCACCGGTGCCGGAGTCACCGGTGGAGTAGCTGATCATGGCCACTCTGGGCTCGATGCCGAAGGCTTCAGCGGAGCGGGCGCTTTGCAGGGCGATTTCCGCCAGGGTTTCAGCGTCCGGGTCGGGATTAACCGCGCAGTCGCCGTAGACCACCACCTGCTCGGGCAGCAGCATAAAGAAGATCGACGAGACTTGGTTATACTCCGGCGCGGTTTTAATCAACTGAAAGGCGGGCCGCACGGTGTTGGCGGTGGTGTGGACGGCGCCGGAAACTAGCCCGTCGACTTCATCCAGCTGCAGCATCATGGTGCCAAGCACTACGTTGTCTTGCAGCTGCGCTTCGGCGGTTAGCTCGTTGAGCTTGCCACGACGACGCTCGACCATCGGGCCGATATAGCGCGCGCGGCTGCTTTCGGGATCGATGATCGTCAGCGCTTTGGGCAGCGTGAGTCCGCGGTTACGCGCTACGTTTTCGATATCGTCACGCTTACCCAGCAGCACGCAGTCGGCAATGCCGCGGCGCTGGCAGATAATGGCCGCTTCTACGGTACGTGGCTCATCACCCTCTGGTAGCACCACGCGCTTTTTAGCCAATTGAGCGAGTTTAACCAACTGATGGCGAAACGCTGAAGGCGAAAGGCGGCGGGTATAACCGCTGCTCAGGTGGGCTTTCAACCACTCAAGATCTATATGGGCGGCGACGTAACGAGCCACCTGTTCGGCGCGCTCGAAATCGTCCATAGGGATTTCGGTGCTTAACTGGCTGAGGTTCTGTGCCGTGGTCAGGCTGTCGGTCTCTACCGCCAATACCGGTAGGCCCGTTTTGAGCGCGGGGCGGCACATTTCAATCATGCTGTCGTTAGGCATAAAGCCGTTGGTCAGCAGTACGCCCGCTAGCTGAATACCGTTCATGGTCGCTAGCGCTGAGGCCAGTACCACATCGTCGCGGTCACCTGAGGCGACTACCAAGCTGCCAGGAGTGAAAATATGCAGGGCGTTGGCAGCACTGCGTGCGCAGAGGCTGGTGGAGAGCACCCGGCGGCTGGCTGCCTCGCCTTCGTTCAGCAGCTTGGCGTTAAGCGCTCGGGCCACATCCAGGGTGCGCAAGGCGCTAAGGGTTTTGCTGTAAGGCACCACGCCAATCAGATGGAATTTATCGGTTGCCAGGGCAGGGGAGTACTGGCGTAGCTCAGTGAGTACCGACTCTTCCAGCTGCGGTTTGAAGGTGCCCGGCGCGGCAGAAAGATCGTCTTCCTGAGCGTAAGGCAGGTTCTTCATGCGCATCAAAATGCCGCCCAGGGTGCGGCTGGAGCTAACCCCGCCAAAGCTGCGTGCGTGCATATCAAGCTGTTCGGCCAGTGCCTGGGGCTCGTTTAAGTCACCAGATCCGACAAGAATAATCCGCGCATTCAGCGCGTCGGCGAGTTGGGCATTGGTTTGAGTCGCATAGGTGGTGTGCTGTGTGGGTACTACGCCCTCTACCACGACTAAGTCTAGGGTGCTGCCATCGCGGTGGGCCTGCTGAACGACTTGCTCATAGAGTTCGACGGCGTTCTCCATTAGCTCATCGGTTTGGTCGTCGCGCAGCAAACGCTCCAGGCGTGCCTGGGAAATCGGCGACGGCGGGCGCTGGTTAAGTGCCCGGGAAACCAACGCGGTTGAGCGATCCAAACCTGGGCCGTTCAGCTCGTTCTGCATAAACGGCTTTAAAAAACCGGCTTTGAGGCCGATGGTATCCAGCGCTTGAATCAACCCCAGGCAGGCCGAAGTAAGCCCGACGCCCTGGCTGGTGGGCACTAGTAGAATAGCTTGTGGCTGTTCGGGGGGAAGCGTCATGCATTTGACTCCAAGCAGTGACGAGTTTCCATGGCAATACGCCCCTCTTCATCGGTAGGAATCACCCACACCTGGGGGCCTTGGTGACCAGCGCTATCCAACTTGCCCTCTTTGCCACGGATAGTCGCTTCGTTCGCGTCGTTATCCAAGGCAAAGCCAAAGTGGGGCATAAGCGACAGCACACGGCGACGCACAATAGGCGAGTTCTCACCGATGCCACCGGTGAAAATAATCCCATCAAGCTGGGGCAGTGCGCAGGAGAGCGCCGCCAGCGATTTAGCAATCCGGTAGCAGAATACTTCCACCGCCAACTGCGCAGCGGTGTGCCCCTGTTCAGCAGCCTCTTCAACTTCGCGCATATCGTTGGTCAAGCCTGACAGTCCCAGTAGGCCGCTCTCTTTATTGAGCACGTTGTCAATTTTGTCTAACGACCAGCCCAGTTGGCGGTGCAGATGGGCGTGCAGGCCGGGGTCAACGTCGCCACTGCGGGTGCCCATCACCAAGCCTTCCAGTGGCGTCAGGCCCATGCTGGTATCCTGGCTTTGATTGTTCCAAACCGCGCTGGTGGAGCAGCCATTGCCAAGGTGGGCGGTCAGCCAGCCGCCTGCATCGCGGCCGCTCAACTCGCCTGCGCGCTGGCTAACGTAAGCGTGGCTGGTGCCATGAAAGCCATAGCGGCGAATGCCATGCTCAGCATAGAGGCTTTCAGGTAGGGCGTAACGGTACGCTCGCGGCGGCATGGTTTGGTGGAAAGCGGTATCAAACACTGCCACCTGGGGCAACTCAGGAAAAACATTTCGGGTCGCCGCAATACCCGCTAAATTCGCTGGGTTGTGCAGTGGGGCAAGCGCTGCGGTGGTTTGGATAGCCGCGATAACATTGTCGTCAATAAGGGCGGCTTGGGTGAAGTGCTCACCACCATGCACGATGCGATGGCCCACCGCCGCTGGCAGGCGACCCTCCATGCGCTCAAGTATGGCATTCAGTGCTTGGGTATGGTCAGCGCCTGGAAGTGGCTGATTAAAACGTTCCCCTGCGCTGTTTTTGCCTTTTAAACGCGCCTCCTCGCTACCTAGGCGCTCTGCTATGCCCTCAAGTCGCGGTGCCTGAGGATCAGCATCAATCAGCGCGTATTTGATAGAAGAAGAGCCGCAGTTAATGACCAGCACCGGTGCGTTCATAAAAACCTTTCCACTAGGAGGTTAGTGAGCAAATGGGTAGACTTTAGTTTAACATGCTGCGCTGCGGAAAAGCAGCGCCAGTATTTCGTTAGCCTTCTATGCAAAAGCTTGGCATGCTGGATTCTTTACCTATCTACTTACACCCACTCTAGACCTTCTAACGAGCCATACCGTTCCTATGTCAGCATCCCCATTGCCCAAACTATTGCCGCGTCATTTAGCGATTTTGCTAATGATGACCGTCGCCACTATGTTCGCCGCTAACCACGTGTCGGCGCGCTTAGCGTTTGATAATGGCACGGGGCTGCTGCTAGCCGTTTTAACCCGTTCAGGAGTGGCTTGCCTAATCCTGCTAGCGCTGGTCATCGTGCAGCGAAAGCGCCTATGGCTGCCCGCTGGCTCATGGCCGTGGCAGCTCTCGGTGGGGCTGCTGATTGCGGTTCAAAGCGTCAGTTTATACTCGGCAGTGGCAAGGCTGCCGGTGGTGATTGCGCTACTGCTGGTGAATACCTTCCCGATTCAATTGGCCCTGCTCAGTTGGGCGCTGGGTGGTCCGCGCCCAACGCTGCGTAGCTGCCTGATTATGGGCACGATTTTAATCGGCTTACTGGTGGTGCTGGATATTCCCTCATGGATTGCCAGCGCCGATGGAATGGGGCCGGGTTGGATAGCAGGCATTGGGTTTGGGCTATTGGCGGCCTTCGTATTTGCCTGCGCGCTGTGGGTTACCGAGCACCGCCTCGCCGGGGTCGGCAGCACCCTGCGCAGCCTGTTGACCATGCAGACGGTGTTTATCGTCATGCTCATTGGCGGCATCGCCGGTGTGGTGCCAGGGGGTATGAGCCTGCCGGATAACAGTACCGGCTGGCTAGGGCTGACGCTGCTTGGTCTGCTGTATGGCTCGGCGTTTTCGACGCTGTTTATTTTTGTGCCGCGACTCGATATGGCACGCAACGCACCGGTGATGAATATCGAGCCGGTTGCCTCCCTGGTGCTGGGTTACTTCGTGTTGGGGCAAATGCTTAGCCCCGGTCAGTTGGTAGGTGGGGCAGTCGTGGTTGGCGGCATTGTCGTGCTGAGTTTATCCAAGGGGCGGTAAATATCACCGTGAGATTTATTCGATATAAAGCCCTGTAGCTAAAAATTGGCTATGGGGTTTTTATTTTCATCATTACAACATCTATATTGTTAGCGCGCTAATTAATTGTTAGACTAAAGTCCCCTATGCGATTCCCTACACGATACGTGCCCGTTGAGAGGCGCTGGCCAGGTAGTTGCCTGGTGGCTAACAAGTGAGCTCTGCATGACCCCTGATCAAACATTTGCCCGCTGGGTGAAGGTAGCCCTTGCTGCCTTTGTAATGCTTTTTATCTATTTTCTGGTAGCCGATAGCTTTATGCCCATGACGCCGGAGGCGAGGGTGATGCGGCCGGTAACGCGTATAGCGCCCGAACTCAGCGGCCCAGTGAGTGAGGTGCTGGTGAGTGATCATCAACATGTGGCCAAAGGTGACGTGCTGTTTCAGATAGACCCGGCGCCGTTTCGCTTAGCCGTTGAGCAGGCGGAGCTTAACCGCGAACAGGCCGGGCGAGAGAATGCCCAGCTGGAAGCAGAGCTAACCTCTGCACAAGCGGAGCTGGCGTCTGCTGAGGCGACGGCTGCCGAGCGGCGGGGTGAACTGCAGCGTGCTGAAACTCTTGTGGCGCAGCAGAGCGTATCGCGCCAACAGTACGAACAGCAGGTGGCCGCTGAGCGCACCGCTCAGGCTAGCGTAGCAGCAGCCAGGGCTAAAATCGTCAGCCTGGAAGTGCAGTTGGGCGATGCTGGTGAGACAAACCTGCGTTTGCGTCAAGCAGATAATGCGCTCTCGCAGGCACAGTTGGATCTTGCCCATACCCAGGTGCGCGCCGCGCAAGCCGGGCGGGTTGCCAATCTGCAGCTAGGTGTAGGTGACTTCGTTCAGGCGGGGCAGCCAGCGGTAGCGGTAGTGGCGGATGGGATAGATATCATTGCTGATTTTCGTGAAAAAAGCCTGCGCCATGTGGCTCCCAGCGATGCCGCGCAAGTGGTGTTTGATGCCTGGCCGGGTCAGGTATTTGATGCGCAAGTGCTTGCCATGGAGGCCGGTGTTCTCGAAGGGCAGTTGGCCGCCAATGGTCAGCTCGCCGATATTTCCACCACCGACCGCTGGGTACGCGATGCCCAGCGTATGCGCGTACACCTAGCGCTTACCCAGCCAATCGTGAATTTATTACCCAGCGGTGCACGCGCCACGGTGCAGCTTCAGCCCGGTGATACTGCCTTGGCGAAGCCATTTGTGTGGTTACAGGCGCATCTGATCAGTTGGCTGCACTATGTTTATTAAAATCAGTTCTAGGTCTATAAAAAATAGGCTTCCCAGATTGCGGTCTTCGAGCGTAGCGACAACTAAGCGCAAGCCCGAACTCTCAAAGAATGGCCTGCGTCAGTGCTTTAGAGTCGCCGGGGGTGGCTTGCTAGGATTTGTGGTCAGCCAATTGATGGGGTGGAACTACGGGGTGTTTTTTACCGTTTTTCCGATGTTTTTACTGGGTATGGTGCCGATTCTTAACGGCCATATCATTCGCCAGTTTTTAGCTAATATATCGATCAACGTGCTCGAAGTTAGTCTGGTGGTGGGCTTGCTCAAGCATATGCCGGTAGTGATGACTTTGGCCGTAATGGGCATTTTTCTATTTCGCTTTAACCTGATGGCGAAGGGGCCACTGTTTCTATTTGGCGCCAATGGCGTACTGACGCTCAGTATTTTGCTGCACTTTGCCAGCTACACCAATGTGGACTTGAGCGATTTACTCGCCTGTAATCTCGTCGCCAGTGGTCTGGCGGTATTTATTGCCATGCTGATGCATACGCTGTTTCCCGACGTGGAAGCACGCAAGCCGCCGCCACGGGTTACCAAAACATCCTCGCAAATTCGCCATGAAACCTTAATGGGTGGGTTAACTGCCACGCTCTCATTTGTGGTGTTTCAGGTATTCGATTTGCAGGGCTCACTGTCTGCGCAAATGGCCACCATTCTGGTGCTGTTTACGCTGGGCTACTCTGGAGCGAAAGTATCAGCCGCCAAGCGAGCGGTAGGAACGTTGTTAGGGTGTAACTTGGCGCTACTCATGCAGCTACTTCTTTATACCCAAAGTCACCATTTTTTGCTGGTGGTGTTGCTCTACTGGCTGGGGCTCATGCTCTTCGCTCGGGAGCATATTCATGAAGGCGGTGGCTCGGGAATCGGCTTTGGCGGGATGACCACCCTGGGGATTCTGTTTGGCCAGTCGCTGGGCCCGCAGCAGGACCTGGTGTATAGCGCCCTCTATCGCTTCTCTTCGATGAGCATTGCTCTGGTCCTTACACTGCTGACCTTAGCTTGCTTGCATTTTGCGTTTAACCGCTGGACGCCTACGCGTTTACCCGCGAGCAACTTGCCATAAATTAATTAGCGCAACTTTTTTAATAAAGGCTACTCTGATGAATGTGTCGACGTGTGATTAGCCGTGTTACTCGCACCTTTCACACACGGCGTTTTCCCTACTAACGGATTAGAGGTGTTCGTCATGACAACTGGTAAAGATGATAAAGCTAAAGGAACGGCCAACAAAGCAGCAGGTAAAGTGAAAGAAGCCGCGGGCAAGGCAACCGGTAGCACCAAAACTGAAGCCAAAGGTAAGGCCCAGCAGGCGAAAGGCGAACTGCAAAAAGGCAAAGGCGACGCCAAGGAGAGCCAGAAAAAACAGCGCTAATCATGTAACACAGATACCAACAGGGGGCTTCGGCCCCCTGTTGGCGTTTATGCGGTCTGGAAACTCCCGTTTCTCATCTTCAGCGCTGAAGCATTTGGGAATAGCCTGGAGAAGTGTGTTTAGTAGTGACCCAGTAATTTCCACCACAAACCGCCGACAACTACCCAGATCACAAGATTGACCACGCTCATAATAAAGCCTGCTTTCCACCACTCGCCCAGCGTTAGGTAGCCCGACCCAAAAATGACAGGCGATGTGCCTGTGGCGTAGTGAGTTAAGGTCATCATGATGGAGGAGGTGGCGGCCATGATAAGCACAAACGGCATGGGCGGAGCGCCGAGTGTTAACCCAACGGTAAGAAAAGCAGCCATCATGGCAGTAATATGTGCGGTGGTGCTGGCAAAGAAGTAGTGAGTGTAGAGGAAAGTCAGCACTAACAGGGCCGATGCTCCCATCCAGCCGATGCCCATCATGGTGATCCAGTTCTGCATATTGGTAGAGAACCAGTCGATCAAGCCGGTCTGGTTGAGCTGGGTAGCCATCATGATCAGGGCGCCGAACCAGAGTAGGGTATCCCAGGCGTTCTTTTCTGCTAGCACATCATCCCAGGTTAATACGCCGGTCAGTAGCAGTATCGATAGCCCAATAAACGCCGAAGTGGTGGTGTTGAGGGTTACCGAGTCACCTAGAAATAGCGCCGGGATATCTGCCCACAGCAGCAATAACACTAAGAAGACAAACAGCATAATGCCTTCGTCTCGGCTGAGTTTACCCATTTCGGCAAGTTTATCCCGAGCCATCTGCGTGGCGTGGGGTGTCTGTTTAATATCCGGCGGATAAAGCAGGTAAAGAATATAGGGCATAGCCAGTATAGCGACCAAACCAGGAAGTAGCATGGCGAGCGCCCAGGTCATCCAGCTCAGTTGGATTTCCGCCCCTGTAGCGATGGAAATTAGCTCCACGGTCAGTGGGTTGGGAGCAGTGGCAGTGACAAACATTGCTGAAGTAATCGGGTTGCTGTGATAGTTCACCAGTGCCAAATATTTGCCGATTTTGCTCGAAGTGCCGTCTTCCGGCCGTGAATCAAAACCTTTAGCAATAGAGCGCATGATGGGGTGCATGATTCCGCCGCCGCGAGCGGTATTGCTGGGAGTAACCGGTGCAATGCAAAGCTCTGAAAACGCCAAACTATAGCCGATCCCCAGCGTCTTCTTGCCGAAGATGGAGATAAAATAGTAACCGATGCGGGCTCCTAGCCCTGTCTTGATTAGCCCCCGAGAGATCATAATCGAGATGGCAATTAACCAGATCAGCGAGTTGGAGTAGCTGCTTAACGCATCGTTAATCGCGGTACCTGGGTTGTCGCTGGTCACCCCGCTCGCCGCCACAATCGCAATGGCAATAATTGAGATGGCCCCTATGGGCATTGCCTTACCAATAATCGCGGCAATCGTCCCCACGAAAATTGCCAGCATCAGCCAAGCGTCCGAAGTGAGACCCTCCGGCAGTGGAATAGCCAGCCATATCAGTAGAGTGATCGCCACCGCAATAGCGGTTGGCAAGGGCTTGAAAGGTAGCGTCGGCATCGTGGAACCCTATAGTAAGTAGGTGGCTGCGGTACGCTCACAGGCAATAAAGCAGTGCTTGAGTGGCTACTTAAGTCTAGAGCGGATGGGCGCTTGGCAACTTGCCTCACGTCAATTCGAAGCTTGATCTAGCGCAATCATTTCCGCTTCCAACTATGCCTTAATGGTGAGGTGCCATTGACTCCCCTCACTGAGGAAGCGACCCATGCCTACCATGATGAAAGCGGCCATCTTCGTTGAACCCGGCCGTATCGAAATTGACGATAAACCCATCCCCGAGATTGGCCCCAACGATGCCCTGATGCGCGTGACCACCACCACGATCTGCGGCACCGATATCCATATCCTGAAAGGTGAGTACCCGGTGGAGCGTGGCCTGACCATTGGCCATGAACCCGTGGGCGTGATCGAAAAACTGGGGGCCAACGTAAAAGGCTACCAGGAAGGCCAGCGGGTAATTGCTGGCGCCATTTGCCCCAGCTTTACTTCTTACGCCTGCCAGGATGATTGCTGCTCACAAGATGGCGGCCACCACGGCCACGGGTATAAACCGATGGGCGGCTGGCGCTTTGGTAACACCATCGATGGTGCCCAGGCCGAGTACCTGCTGGTACCGGATGCCCAGGCTAACCTATCGCCAGTGCCGGATGGCCTAACCGACGAACAGGTGCTGATGTGCCCGGACATTATGTCCACCGGTTTTGCCGGTGCCGAAGCCGCCGGTATCAAAATCGGCGACACGGTGGTGGTCTTCGCCCAAGGGCCGATTGGCCTATGCGCCACGGCGGGGGCGCGGCTGCGTGGGGCCGGGATGATCATTGCGGTAGACGGGGTTGATGAGCGTTTGGCCATGGCCAAGCAGATGGGCGCGGACGTAACGCTGGATTTCCGCAAGGTGGATGTGGTCGAGGAAATTCTCAAGCTCACCGGCGGGCGCGGCGTCGACTCCGCGATTGAAGCGCTTGGCCTGCAACAGACCTTTGAATCCGCCCTGCGGGTGTTAAAACCCGGCGGAACGCTCTCCAGCCTGGGCGTTTACTCCCAAGACCTAACGATTCCGCTGAGCGCTTTCTGTGCTGGCCTCGGCGACCATAAGATTATCACTTCGCTATGCCCCGGTGGTAAAGAGCGCATGCGCAGGCTGATGAGCATCATCGACGCCGGTCGGTTGGATCTTGGGCCCATGGTCACCCACCGCTATGCGCTGGAGAATATCGTCGAAGCCTACGATCTCTTCGCCCACCAGCGAGACGGCGTATTGAAAGTGGCGCTTGAGGTCTCCTGAGGTTCAAAGCTAAGATTGATGTTCAGCAGCAAGGCTGTTCTTCAGTAGGAGGTGTGCTCAGCTCACGCCTCCTGGTACAGTACTCTGCTTTTGTGGCGAAATTTCTCCGCCCGTTCTTTTATACCTGTCATCATTGCTTATCTGCGCAGAGCACTAGGCAGTGGTGGTAAGACGCAGCTGGGTTGAATTTCAATTACTATATTCGGTTAGGTCTTGATGCAAGATACGCCTGATTTCCAGAATCGCTTGGGCCGTTTCCTGGACGCTGTGCCCAGCGATAAACACTTTTTCTGATATGGCTCCCGGCAAATGTGCGCTGGCGTACGGCACTATCCCATCATCTGAAACCTCTAACGGTACACTGGTGTCACGCTGGGCAATGATAGAATGGTAGTGAACTTGAGGGGAGATAGGCAGATTGGCCGTTGCTCTAATGAACGGATCTGCCTCACTCAAATTATCGATACTGTTGGGAAGGCGCAGGTATGCCCCATCTGATTCGGCGTCAGTATTAGCCAGAGCCCTGATGACATCGTCGAACTCTTCCAGCAAGGTGAGTGGTAGACGAACGAAACGAGAGACTGCTCTCCCTAGACGATTACCGGCCACCGGTGTGCCGCGATGTGGTGCTGCGATGAAAATTGCTCGTTTTATCTCTGGTAGCGATTCGAAACGTAGTAGGGGAGCTAGGCGTTGTTGGGCGAGTTGCCTATGTGCCTTTGGCAATTGGCGTTGTTCCACGAATTCGCTCCACAACCTACCTTGGCTAGAAGAGACCATCAGGCGTGCCAATACACCCCCCATGCTATGGCCAATTAGAACGATACCTTGTGAAGCCAGCGTTTCTGTGGTGGGATCAAGTTCCAGTAGTGTTTCATTCACAGTGCGTCGTATCGCCGTATGATTAATCGACAGTGGCATATTGGTAGGGTAGTAGATTTGCCATACCTGAAAATGTTGCCGCAGGCTCTCATCGCCCAGCACTTCATTAGCTACATTTACCCAGGCTTCGGGACTACTGCCAAGGCCATGCAGCATGAGGATGATGCGTCGCTCAGGATCGAAGGGCTGCATCATATAAAGGTGTGGTCGGTTGATACCTTGGCTGTGGCCTAGCAGAGAGCGTATGGCCTGACGCGAAAAGCCTGAATGCGCCAGCCATAGTCCATAGCCCGCAGTGAAATTTGCGGCTAGGGGAATCTGTTGCCCATGCAACTGTATGCTGTCGTCTTGGTAGGGGTCTCTTACGATCACCTCTAGTGATTGAGTCGATAGCACCTGAGCCAAATCCTCACCGGAAAAATGGATTAGTGCGGTGAGTGCCGGAAAAGGCATTTCGCTATAAGGTCGAGCGCGATGAAGCGCGAGGCTATCGTCTAATACCGCGACCAGTTCGGCACCAAAGCCGTCACGGCGATAAGTGCTACGCAAGCCGGAAAAGACCAGTGAAGATGCTGGAACTAGGTTCTCGGGTAAGTCGATGTCGCCGGCGAAGCGTACGCCGGTGAGATCGGTTGTAACCTTCCAGCCAGAAAGCCTAGGCGTATCCAAAGAATAGGAGCGGCTTTTATCTTCAATGGCTGAGAGATTCTGTTGAAAAAGCCCTGAAACAATCTGTTGAACTGAATAGTTATAATAGTCGCGTACTTGTATCTGACGATCTTCGAAGGCGCGTTCCCCAGGAGATCGTTCGGAGAAAAACAAGTAAGCATAAGCATGTCTGGCAACCTCAATCCAAGCGTAAATGTCAGCCTCGGTACTCGGGATATCACTTGATGATCCTGCTTTTGACATCGCTTCTTGAAGCCACAGCTCTGCCAGTGCGGAAAGTCTGCGTTCTTCAGCTATGCCAGCGGTGCTGGATAATATATCTACGCAGTTTTGGGAGTGCTCACGGCATCTCCCTTCATCCAGCCCGATAACTTTGATGGTTTCCTGGGTAGCTGCGCTTAGCTCGCCACTGGTAAGCAGGTCTCCGCGTTTAAGCGCGATATACTCACCAGGGCTAAGCGAAGAGACGCCAACCATGGCACAACCATTCACTATTAGGATAATAAGTAGCGTGTTGAGTAAAGTGATAAGCTTAGCTGGTTTCACAACGACACCTTATTAATCGGTCATGTGGCGCTTTCGGGGCGATTTTTAGTGAATGAACTTTACCTACAGTTAACGGTGATTTGGGAGTCAACCATCAGTTGATCATGGTGCTAAGAATTCATGCAGCATTCGCAAATGGGCTCGGCGCAGCGAGCCAACGGTGGCGGCGGCAGTCGCTTCATCAAAAATCATTTGCCAAATGGCACCATATAGCGCTGGTGCCATTAGCAGCGCTGCGTCTTCAAGGAAGGCGCTGTGACGAAGATGCCCTTTATCGGCTGCAGTTTTCAAAATGGCCTGTTGTTCTGCGAGGTATTTGTCAATTACCTCCCTGCGCCAAAAATCAACAAGATGAGGGATGCGTCGGCTTTCCGTCATCAGCAGCTTCAGCATAGCTATGACATCTGGATCACTCAGTTGGCTATAGAGGTGATCAATAAAGGATTCGATAGCTTCGCTCAGGGAGTCGCCGCCGCTGAGCACCCACTGCTGATTGTTGAACCTTGGTGTCAGGCGTTTTAATAGTAGTGCTTCAAATATCGATTCCTTGCTCTTGAAGTGAGCATAGAGGCCGCCTTTCGAGAGTTCCGCCCGCTGAGCAATATCCTCCATGCGGGCAGAGGCGAACCCGTGTTGCGAAAACTCGTACAAAGCCGCACAGAGGATCTGCTCTATACGCACATCGGGGGGGAGTCGGCGATGTTTGCGAGCTTGTTTAGTAGGAGAGGAAGGCAAGGTGCAGTTACTCATCAGTTGGTTGCTTTAATGCGGCACCTTTTATCATTTCTTTGTCTAGAGTACGAGAAATTGCTTGTGTGTTTACGTCTCTGACCAGCATGACGGGCACCGGCGCAATACGTGCCACTTGCTCGGCGTCGCTGCCGAGGAGAAGTCGTTTCATGCCACGTCGGCCATGGGTGCCTAGAATTATCAGATCGAACTGGCACTTAGCTGCGTGATCCGCAACGTGTTCTGATACTCGTTTGCCCTCGGCCTCGACAAGTACTGTGGTGACACTGAGTTCTTGGGCTTCAAGCTGTATCCGAGCGTTGTCGAGCAGATCATTGCCGACTTTCAGAAAATAGGGTCTGACTTTTTTTATATAGGCGCGCGGGCTTTCGAAACCATTGGAGTACTCCATTGCATTAACCACATGTAGTAGCTCGATGCTGGCTCCCGTCAGCTTTGCTAAATAGTTTGCCTGTGCCAAGGCTAAAAGTGAGGTGCGGCTGCCGTCTATAGGTACCAGCAATTTGGTGTACATGGATGACTCCTAAGTGAATACTTCTAATATAAGTCAGGCACGAAGCTTGGCGGTTATGGCTCTCCAGGCTTGGCAGTGTTATTTTCGTTCGACCTTCCTAGGCTGCGTTTACCTGCTGTGACGATGGCTTCCTGTTCATGGGCTGCATCGTCGAACACCTTCAGCATTTGCGCTAAGCTTGCCTCTTCTTCTGGCAATAATGCTTCCGTGGCGGTCAGCATCTGCTCAAGAAGCCGCGCCTGATCGCGTATCTCGTTCGCGGCGCTGTCCGCCAGCAGTCGCGGGATGGCAGCGGTTGCAGCATCAAGATCAAGGCGCATCAGGTTGGCCTGGCGACGTACTAGCTGTCGGAATGAGGCCATATCTAAGTGGACTAGATAGTCCGGCTGTTGCAAGCTGGCCGCTAGATTAAAGCGGCGCTCGTCGGCTTCGCCACGAAAGCGGCTGACGTAGAACAGTGCGCGGATACTGGCTTCAAGCAGGCCTCCCTGATAAATTCCGGCGCGCAGCCGCTCAATTTCTTCAGCAACGAAAGTGAGATGCTCGGGCGAGACCCCAGGATGTGTACGCGGGGGGCAGTCATCGGCAGATAGCCCTGCCATGGCTTGTACCCACGGCGATCCATAGACTACGTTGAATATTTGTTCGTAAGCGTTATCGCGCCGTTTCCTCCAATGATCCAACGCAGAGATCACGGTATCGGAATAGGCTTGTTGCCACTGCAGGAAAGGATTGTCTGCCGCTACTGGTTGGCGTGCTGCGAGGATTTTCTGTGCATATTCAGCCACTGTCAAAGCCATCGGGTTGCGGCTCGACCAGTGTTCGTAAGAGAGACGCAACGGATGTACGCTCTGCAGCCATCGTGCCGATTCGGGAGTAGTCCAGGTACGTACCCAGGGCTGAACGAACTGGCGATAAAGACCTAAGTTAATTCGCGATATATGGTTGACTGCGGCGAATTTGCGGTCGTTCTCAGCATCCACTTGCACAATCTGGCTCACATCCTCGACGCTGCGCCGCTGGATCGACATCACATAGTCACCCTCGACGAGTTCCGCAAGGGGCATATCCACTCGCTTATCCTGAATCTGCGTCTGGTAGATACCGGCGGGTAGCACATCAATTAAGTCGATATTGTTGGTGAATTCGCGGTGCTCTTTGCGGCCGACGCTGCCCGAAACAAAGATGCCCAGATGTCCAATGTTATCGTGCGTGGCATAGACAATGGTTTGGTCGTGGCTGAGTACTTCATCATCATCGCGATAGAGGTCGGTGATCCAGCCCAGTGCCTGCGGCGGTGGCGAGATATTGTCGCCGTTGGAGCAAAAAACCACGATGGGCGAGCGGATATTGCGCAAGTCCAGGCGAATACCTTCGGAGGTTATCAGTTCGGAACTTGACAGCCGATTGCCGATGAAAAGGTTGTCGACGATGTATTGCATCTCTATATCGTTGAGGAATACGTAGCCACCCCAGTATTTTTCGAAGCCCAAGTAGCGTGTTGCCTCACTGTCGGCATTTGCATACAGATTGTACTGCTTGCCCCATAGTGTGTTGGCCGGATTGAGGTTCTCGAAGTTCTGAACCAGGTAAGCACCATCGAAGCGGCCATTGCCCAGGTCGCTAGCGAGTGCGGTTAGCCAACTGCCGCCGAGCAGACCGCCAGCGTAGCGCATCGGATTTTTGCCTGGCCAACCCGCCCAGTACGACACCGGCGTACCAGCCACGATGATGGGCCCGAATAGCTCGGGGCGAAGGGCTGCGGCCATCAATATCTGCCAGCCAGCCTGGCAGTTGGCGACCACTGCCGGCTTGCCCTCGCTGTGTGGATGAAGTGCGATGACTTTCTCAAGGAAAGCGACTTCGGCGAGCACCACATCTTCTATTGTCTGACCGGGCTCAGGGTCGGGGCCAAAACCGATAAAATAGCAAGGATGTCCTGCGCTGAGAGCAGCGCCAACCTCGCTTTCGGCCTTAAAGCCGCCGATGCCGGGGCCATGGCCAGCACGCGGGTCAACCACGACGAAGGGGCGTTTGCTTGTGCTTGGCGCGGGGGGAGAGCCCTCTGACAGCAGAATGCGCGCCAGCCCATAGTTGACTGGGCGCGGCAGCTCATGGCCAGATATCACTACCTCATAGGGAAAGTCGAGCACGTGAGGAGCGTCATCCTCAAGGTGTGCTTGGTACTGATCACCACGCTGACGCATCACATCGGCGTAGAGTATCGAGCGTTGCCATGCATCGGTTGTGTAGCTTAGCGCGGCAGCTACATAGTCTTGAGCCATGCTCAATAGTGGCCATGCGTCCGTATACCAGGGGCGATCATTGGAACCTTCGCTTGCCATGAGAACTTCTCCTGCGTGAGTGCGAGAAAATACCGGACGGGATAGACGACATGGCCACCCATCCCGCTAGGCCGCATGTTCAAAACATATGCTGGCCGCCATTCATTGCCACGTTGCTGCCGGTCATGAAACCGGCTTGTTCGCTGCAGATGAAGGCGACCAGCGCCGCTAACTCGTCTGGTTTGCCTAACCGCCCAACCGGGATCTGCGAGATCACCTTCGATTCCAGTATCTCCTTAGGAACCGCTAGCACCATCTTGGTCTCCAGGTAGCCGGGTGAGACGGTATTGACAGTGACACCCCGCTTTGCCACTTCCATTGCCAGCGACTTGGTGAAACCGTGGATGCCGGCCTTCGCCGCGGCGTAGTTGGTCTGGCCAAACTGGCCCTTGGAGCCGTTAATCGAAGAAATATTGACGATACGGCCCCAGTTGCGCTCGACCATACCTTCGCAAAACGGCTGGGTTACATGGAACATCGAGTCCAAATTAGTTCGCATCACTGCATCCCAGTCGACCTTGGAGAGCTTCCGGAAAGTGGTATCGCGAGTGATGCCAGCGTTATTGATCAATATGTCGACAACGGTGCCTTCGGCTTGGATATCGTTTGCGAGTCGCTGGCAGTCGTCAAAATCGGCCACATCGACAGAGTAGGCAGAGAAGTGGTAGCCCTCACTGGCCTGCTTCTGCAGCCAGGTCTGGACATGGTCGTTGTTTGGCGAATGGGTGACGAGAACGCTATGCCCTGCATCGTGCAGAGTTCGGGCGATGCTTTCACCCAGGCCACCCATACCGCCGGTGACCAGAGCTGTGTGCTGATAAGTCATCGGTTCAATCTCCTTTATTTGTTGTACCCGGATCGTCTTGCGAACTGGCGGTTAACCAGTAGAGTGCTGGGGAGACAACGCTGACAGTCTCAATCAAGGCTTTTCCCGTTTGTACCTGCCAGGCTTGCATCGTATCGAAGAGGCCAAGCAGCAGAGCGCTCTGATTATCAAAGATCTGCTGCATTGGGGGGCCGCCAGCGAAGGGTTGTGTACCCAATTCGTACCATGTCTGCTGACTTTTCTGCACTAGCGCTATCGTTTGTTGGCAAAGGTTCTGATTAGCTTGATAAAGTGCCAGAGGTAAGATGGTATTGTGGTTCATTGTATATTCCTTCTGGTGTGATGCGCCGATGTGCGCGCGGGTTGCATCAGGCCATCTGGCTGATGGTCTTGCGAAAGCGAGAGAGCGAAATGGCGAACAGAGCGCTGCCAATGACTAACAGTGTCAGAAACTGTCCCCATACAACGTCGATGCCGGCACCGCGAAACAGAATGGCCTGGCTTAGCTCGACGAAGTGGGTTGTGGGTGCCAGCAGCATAAGGTTCTGGACGACCTCGGGCATGCTCTCGCGGGGCGTGGTGCTTCCTGAGAGCATCTGTAGGGGTAGCAGGAACAGGATCATCAGCATGCCGAACTGGGGCATGCTACGGGCCAGCGTCGCCAGGAAGATGCCCATTGAGGTGGTGGCAAACAGGTGCAGGGCCGCGCCAGCCAGAAACAGTGCAACCGATCCCTCTATCGGCACTTGAAGCAGGCCGCGTACGACGAAAGTCAGCGATAACGTCACCGCTAGCAACACCACAACCCCCATCGACCACACCTTGGCCAGCATGATTTCGGCAGGGGTCACTGGCATCACCAGCAAGTGCTCGATGGTGCCGTGCTCGCGCTCGCGAATTAGTGCCGCGCCAGTGAGGATGATTGAGAGCATGGTCACGTTGTCGATGATCGACATCAGTGAGCCAAACCATGCTTGGTCAAGGCCCGGATTGAAGCGCGCTCGTAGTGCCAAGTTGACTGGTGGGATGGTGCTTGCGCGGTAGCGGCTTACGAACTCATTGATCTCGCCCATGACGATCTGCTGTACATAACTATTACCCGAGAAGGCCTGGCTCATGCGCGTGGCGTCGATATTGAGCTGAATGTCGGGGCCGCGTCCGGCCAGCACGTCGCGCTGAAAGTTGGCGGGAATAACCAGTACGAAGGTGTAGTCTCCCGCATCCAGACCCGCATCCATTTCCTGGAAGGTGATGATTTGCGGGTGCACGAACTGTGGTGGGTAGAAGGCCGATACGATACGCGTGGAAAGCGGTGAGTCGTCTTCGTCGACGATAGCGATAGGAGCGTTGTTCAGCGTCTCGGGCATTGCCGTCGCGGAAGTGTAGACCGAAGCAGTGAACACATAGACGATCAGCACCAGCATTATGGGGTCACGCAATAGACTCCAGAACTCTTTGACGCCCAGGCGATAAATGTTTGCAATCCTGCGCATCTCAGCTCTCCTGCTTTTTCAGTAGGGCGATCGCCATGCCCATGATCACCGGTACCGCCAGCAGCATCGGCAGGAACGACCCGATAAGGTCACCTAGCCCTAGGGACTTGCTGAATACGCCGCGGCTAATGGTGAACATGTAGCTGGCTGGATAAATATTGCCGATGAAGCGTCCGGTGCCTTCCAGCGACGAGACCGGATCGGTGAGGCCCGAAAATTGGATGGCGGGAATCAGCGTACCGATCATAGCGAAGAACATAGCGGCGATCTGGCTGTGGGTGATGGTCGAGGCCAGCAGGCCCATGCCGGTGGCGATGATGGAAAATACCAGGGCCGACAGCGCTAGGGTCGGGAAGCTACCGGTGATCGGTACGCCGAACAATGTGATCGCCAGCCCGGTCATCAATAAAAAATTGACCATTGCCAAGCCGATGTAGGGAATTTGCTTGCCGATCAGAAACTCGGCGCGGGTGACCGGGGTGACATAAAGGTTGATGATTGAGCCCATCTCTTTTTCACGCACCACCGAGAGTGCCGTGAGCATTGCTGGCAACATCAGCAACAGCAGTGGAATCACGGCAGGAACCATTGCTGGCAGGCTCTGAATGTCAGGATTGTAGCGGTAGCGGTTCTCGATATTGGCTGCTGCTGCGCTGACGGCGGTTCCGGATTGCCTTGCTTGCGCCAGCAGCCACTGCTGGTGGATGCCCTGTACGTAGCCTTGCACGGTTTCGGCGCGTTGAGGCATGGCGCCGTCGATCCATGCTCCGATCTCGACATTGTGGCCACGCTTTACATCACGACCAAACCCGGGGGGAATTTCGATTGCCAGGGACAGCTCCCCGCTGCGCATACGTCGATCCAACGCGGCATAGTCTGAGATAGGCGGGCGCTCTCTAAAGTAATGGGGCGATCCCGAGAGGTTCAGCGCGTAGCTCTGACTTAGCGACGTCTGGTCGCGGTCAAGGATGGCGTAGCTGAGCTCCTCCACGTCCATGCTGATGCCAAAACCCATAACGAACATCAGGATCAGCGAGCCAACCAGCGCCAGGGTCGCACGCACCGGATCGCGGCGTAGTTCGAGAGTTTCGCGCCACATGTAGCTGAGCATCCGCTGGAGACTGAAGCGTCGATGGCGTGTTGTGTCGTGATGAGTCTCTGCGGTGACGAGCGGCGTATCCGGGGCATCGCTGGCTTTTTGTGGTGAAGTCTCCTGCGCGGAATTCTCCTGATCGGCGCCAGCTTCGAGCAGGTAGCCGATGAAGGCTTCTTCCAGGGTCGCCGCACCGCGTTTCGCTACCAGTGCTGAGGGGGTATCGCTGTCGAGCACCTTCCCTGCGTGCATCATCGACATGCGGTCGCAACGCTCGGCTTCGTTCATGAAGTGGGTGGAGATGAAGATCGTCACGCGGTCGCGGCGCGACAACTCAATCAGCAGGCGCCAGAAGGCGTCGCGGGCGATGGGGTCCACGCCGGAAGTGGGTTCGTCAAGAATCAGTAGCTCGGGTTTATGGACCATTGCCACCGCCAGGGAGAGACGCTGACGGATGCCCAGTGGCAGGCTCTCCGGCAGGGCGTCGAGCGCCTGCTCGAGACTGAACCGTTCGACCATCTCGGCGACCTTTGCCGATATGTCATGTTCTGCGATCTGGAACAGGCGCGCATGCAGCACCAGGTTCTGACGTACGGTCAGTTCGCCGTACAACGAGAATGCCTGGGACATGTAGCCAACCCGGCGACGCGTGTTAATGTCGCGGGGATCCACTTCCTGGCCAAACAGCCAGGCTTGGCCCTCGCTGGCGGGTAGCAGCCCCGTGAGCATCTTCATGGTGGTCGACTTACCGCAGCCGTTGGAGCCGAGAAAGCCAAAGATCTCGCCACGCCGGATGCGGAAGCTCACATGGTCGACGGCGATGAAGTCGCCAAAACGCATGGTGAGGTCCTTGGCCTCGATGGCGACTTCATTGTCATCCTGCGCCAGCGGCGGGATGTGCACCGGCGCATAGCCGCGCTTTTTTTCTTCCGGCAACAGCTCGATGAACGCCATTTCCAGGGAGTCGCTGTGGGTGCGTGCAAGTAGTTCCTGCGGGGAGCCGGTGGCAAGTATTTTGCCGGCGTCCATAGCCACCAACCAGTCGAAACGCTGGGCTTCGTCCATGTACGCGGTGGCGACCAACACACTCATCTGCGGGCGGTCAACACGAATGCTTGCAATTAACTCCCAGAATTGGGCGCGGGCCAGCGGGTCCACGCCGGTCGTGGGCTCGTCGAGAATCAGCAGGTCGGGGTCGTGAATCAGCGCGCAGCAGAGTCCGAGCTTCTGCTTCATGCCGCCAGAGAGTTTGCCAGCGGGTCGCTCGAGGAAGGTATATAGCCCGGTGCTGCGGGTCAGGTCGTCGATACGCCGCCGGCGTTCACCGGCTCCGTGGCCGAATAGTCGGGCGAAGAACTGCAGGTTCTCCTCCACCGAGAGCGTAGGGTAGAGGTTCTTACCTAGCCCTTGTGGCATATAGGCGATGCGCGGGCCAACTGAGTTACGGTGGCGCTTGTCGCTCATGTCGCCGCCCAGCACCTTGATCACACCCTGTTGCACGGCACGAGCGCCAGCGAGCAGCGACAGCAGGCTGGATTTGCCGACGCCATCCGGGCCAATCAGCCCGACCATACAGCCGGACGGCAGTGCCAGATCCAGCGCGTCCAGGGCTATGGTGCGGCCGTAGCGTAAGGTGAGCGCGCTGACTTGGGCTACGGGTTGCGTCTTCTCGCTCATGGGGTGACGTTGACCTCTAGGTGGTCGGGCCAGGTGGCGTCATCCTCGAGCTTCAGGTAGGCCATGCCGGGCAGGCCTGTTTTGACCTGCTCGATATGCTCAAGCAGCAGCTTTGGATCGATCTGGGCGCGCACGCGGAACATCAGTTTCTCGCGTTCGCTCTCGGTTTCCACGCTCTTGGGGGTGAACTGGGCGACGCTGGCCACGAAACTCACCCGTGCCGGGATCACGAAGTCAGGGGCAGCATCCAGCACCAGGCGTACCTCGTCACCAATGCCCACCCGACCAGCATCTCGAGTGGGCATAAAAAAGGTCATGTAGACCTTGGTGAGGTCGATCAGGTTGAGTACCTTGCCACCGGCACTGAGCACCTCGCCCGGTTCGGCCACCCGGAGCTGTACACGGGCCAAGCGGTCGGCTTTGAGCTCGCTGTCGTCCAGGTCGGCCTCAATGCGCTGGATCGCGGCAAGGGTGGCTTCTATCTCTGACTCGGCCTCAATGACCTGGGATTCGGAAGCGCGGATGGCGGCCTGAGCGGAGAGTACTTGGGCATTGGCTGAGGCCAGGGCGGCCTGCTGGCTCTGGTAGTCGGCCAAGCTATCGTCGAACTGCTGGCGAGAGATGGCGTTGCGCTCCACTAGGCTGGCTGAACGCTCGTAGCGCTTGCGAGAGGCGTTTAGTTCTGCCTGGCGCTGGTTGACGATGGCTCTGGCGGTTTCCAGCTCGCTCTGGCGCATGGCTACCATGGCTCGAGCTGTCTCCAGGGCGTTTTCGGCCCGGCGGGACTGTGCGCTGGCCTGAGCCAGCTCAGCCTCCAGGGTGGCGGTATCCATACGGGCGACCACTTGGCCTGGATCGACGAACTCACCTTCCTCGACCAGTACTTCCTCGAGGCGGCCAGCGACCCGGGTGGCGATGTCGATCTCGGTGGCTTCGATGCGCCCATTGCCTTGGGTGATGCCCTCGCCTAGGCCCTCCGGCTGCAGTTCCCACCAGGTCAACCAGGCCGCGATGCCTATAACAACTATGGCTGCCAGGCCCTTGAACCACTGTCTTTTACTGCTGAACTTCATAATGTTGCATCCTCGGTTGGCGGATGGCCAGACGATTGATGAGCAGCTCAGAGGATGGGCCAGGGCCAAAGGGCTTAAGCTCGTCGCTCTGTGCCAGCGGTGGCGCATCACAGAACGTAATAAACGGATTCTATTATCCTATTATTATTAATTGTGATTTTGATTTAGGTCAATTAAATACCGACTAGTCGGTATTTAATTGATAGTATTTGCTATGAGCTGGGTAGCTATACCAAGGTTTTTTTCGTCACTCTCAAATGTTAAATGAGCTACGTTGCGCAAAACTACTGTTAAGCCATACTTTTGGGGCAGCGCTAGAAAACAAAGGAGCACACAAGCGATGGGAGGTTGCGGCCATTTTTTAGCGCTCCCCAGGGAAAAGCCGCAGCAAGCAGTAAATTATCGTGCGTTGGTAGATTTAAACTTCCTGATACAGCTCACTCCCTTTGTTGCGGAACTTCTCCGCCTGCTCCTCCATGCCTTTCATCACCGCTTCCTGATCACCGTTCAGGCCGTGCTCATTGGCATAGTCACGCACTTCCTGGCTGATCTTCATGGAGCAGAACTTCGGCCCGCACATGGAGCAGAAGTGCGCCACCTTGGCGGAATCCTTCGGCAGGGTTTCATCGTGGTATTCACGGGCGGTATCCGGGTCTAGCCCCAGGTTGAACTGGTCTTCCCAGCGGAACTCGAAGCGCGCCTTGGAGAGGGCATTATCACGCCGCTGCGCTGCCGGGTGACCCTTGGCAAGATCCGCCGCGTGGGCGGCAATCTTGTAGGTAATGATGCCCGTTTTGACATCATCTTTGTTTGGCAGACCCAAATGCTCTTTCGGGGTGACGTAGCAGAGCATGGCGCAGCCAAACCAGCCGATCATCGCCGCCCCTATGCCAGAAGTAATGTGGTCGTAGCCGGGGGCGATATCCGTCACTAGTGGGCCAAGCGTATAGAAGGGCGCTTCGTCGCAGTACTCCAGCTGCTTGTCCATGTTCTCTTTCACCAGGTGCATGGGCACGTGGCCGGGGCCTTCGATCATCACCTGCACATCATGTTTCCAGGCAATATGGGTCAGCTCACCGAGGGTCTTGAGCTCCGCCATTTGTGCTTCGTCGTTGGCATCGGCCACCGAGCCGGGGCGCAGGCCATCGCCTAGTGAAAACGCCACATCGTACTGCTTGCAGATCTCGCAGATCTCCTCGAAATGGGTATACAGGAAGCTCTCCTGGTGATGGTACAAACACCACTTGGCCATGATCGAGCCGCCGCGGCTGACAATGCCGGTGACCCGCTTGGCGGTGAGCGGCACATAGCGTAGCAGCACCCCTGCATGAATGGTGAAGTAGTCCACACCCTGTTCGGCCTGCTCGATCAGCGTATCGCGGAAGACTTCCCAGGTGAGGTCTTCGGCCACGCCATTGACCTTCTCCAGCGCCTGATAGATAGGCACCGTACCAATCGGCACCGGCGAGTTGCGCAGAATCCACTCGCGGGTTTCGTGGATGTTCTGCCCGGTGGAGAGATCCATAATGGTATCCGCGCCCCAGCGGATACCCCAGGTCATCTTATCCACTTCCTCCTCAATGGAAGACGTTACCGCCGAGTTACCCAAGTTGCCGTTGATCTTGACCAGAAAGTTGCGGCCAATGATCATCGGCTCGCTTTCAGGGTGGTTGATGTTGTTGGGGATAATCGCCCGCCCGCGGGCCACTTCTTCGCGCACGAACTCTGGGGTGATCTCCTCCGGCAAGCTGGCGCCAAAGCTCTGGCCTTTATGCTGGTGGCCCAGAATCCGCTCAACTTCAGCGGTACCCAGCGTTTGGCGACGCTGGTTTTCGCGCAGGGCAATAAACTCCATTTCCGGGGTGATAATGCCCTGGCGGGCGTAGTGCAGTTGGGTCACGTTTTGGCCCACTTTAGCCCTGCGCGGGGTGCGGGTTAAATCAAAGCGCAGCTGGGCAAGAGTGGGGTCGTTGGCGCGGCGGTTGCCGTACTCAGACGTAAGGCCTGATAGAAATTCGGTGTCGTCCCGCGCTTCGATCCAGGCACGACGTAGCTCCGGTAAGCCACGGCGTAGATCAATTTGGGCATCGGGGTCGGTGTAAGGGCCGGAGGTGTCGTATACCAGCAGCGGCGGGTTCTCTTCATCGATGCCGGTGGTTTTGGTCGGTGACAGGGTGATCTCCCGAAACGGCACACGGATATCCGGCTGGGAGCCTTCGATGTACACCTTCCGTGAGCCGGGCAGCGGCTGAATGGCGGCGGCATCGACCTCGGCGGTTTCGGCTAGAAAATGGCTTGTTTTGCTCATTGGTAGGTTCCTTTTAGTTGTTAGTCATTAATGTCTGAGGTCTTCATCTATTAGCTCTAGGCCCATCTGCCAGAAGTCGATTTCCAGGCGAGTGGCATCGCGGAAGATCTTGCTCAGTTCGGCAAAGCGGGCGGGAGTAACGTCGGCAAGGCGGGCATTCAGCCATTCAAGCTCCGCCTGCATGGCGGCCTGAAACTCCTCGCCTTCGTACATGGCAATCCAGGCGTCATAAGGGTTTTGTGTGCCGCGCAGGGTGGTAGGCTGGGCGTTGAGCCAGTTGGCGATTTCGCCGTAGCCGACCAGACAGGGAGCCAGCGCCACATGCAAATCAAGCAAGTCGCCTCGGTTGCCGGTATCCAATACGTATCGGGTGTAGGCAAGCGTTGCGCGGGCTTCGGGAAGCTCCTCCAGTTCTTGCTCGGAAATCCCCCACTCCTGGCAAAAGCCCACGTGCAGACCCAGCTCCACATCGACAATGGCTTTTAAGCCTTCGTGGGCTTGGCGAAGATCGGCGAGGGTGGGGCTTTTATAGGCAGCCAGCGCGTAGGCGCGGGCGAAGTGGATCAAAAACAGGTAGTCCTGCTTTAAATAGTGGCGAAACGACGCTTCAGGCAGCGTGGCGGTGCCTAGTTGGCGCACAAAATCGTGCTCAATATAGGCGCGCCAATCGTCCTGGCAGGCGGTGGTGAGATCAGTAAAGCGGTAGCCCATGTTGCCTCCGGTAGTAATGATCCGGAGGGCAGGCGGGAAAGATCGAGAAAATGGCGCAGAGAGGTGGCGTGCAATCGTGAGAGCTAGCCATGGCCATCGCTTGATCCCTACGCCGGTACCCGTGCAGCGAACTTATGAAAGCCGCAGCACATTAGCCGGATCAGGTTCAGCGGGACCAGCGCTCGGTAGCCAAAAGCTCACCCTGCGCCATCTCAGCCGGATATCACCGGCACCCCGTCAAGCTGTTCGTTGGTGGAGTGTAGGAGGTGGGTGGGGTGGATGCAAGGGCTTGTTGTGGGGTTGGAGAACCACCTAAGGACATTTGTTTTGGATGGACTGCCGAAATTTTCTTTGCTACCTGTAGAATCAATGGGGTAGAGTTAATTTTGGTAGCTGTTTAGTCTCAATCAATATGCCCTTTCGTTCATCGATATCATGCAGTGGGGCTTAGAATCCCTGTTATGCAGGAAGAGATGAATTTGGACGAGAGAACGTAATGAATAGTCCGAGCAAGAATTTCATAGAAGCATGTTTGCACACCTTGATAATCGTACACCTTTTCACCTTCCAAAATGAATTGGCGTCAAAAGTTTACTTTTTTTCCTGGCTTTAGTTTTTTGCTTGTTAACGTTTTTACGGCAGAATATTTTCCTAACTTGTTAGAATTGGCTGGATGGTCGAAAAAAAAATCTTTAGGACAATAGCTGATGTTCTTGCTTTAGCTTTTTCTCTTTATCTTGCATACGGAACCTCGGTTCTAGCCCCGGTAATGCAGTTTTTATTAAAGACACAAATAGAACAGACTAGTTCTATTCCTCCTGGTTTTGATCAAGAAGGAATAGAGAGGAGTCAGGAGCTTAATAGAAAGATGATAGAGGTTTGGGGGAACTTAGAAGTGGCTCCTTTTGACTTGAGTGTAGTTGCCTTCGGTATTCTTTTTTATGTTATATCCAGAGGGTTCTGGGGGCTATGGCTTTTATATAAAAGGTTTGCATAATTAAGTCGCGCCATGCGGACGTACTAAAGTCCGACGATGCGCTTCTCGTTATGCTTTATGAATCGGTCGAACCTTTAGATTAGAGATATAGAATGGAAAAAAACTGGGAGAATTATAAAAAGTGGATTGCTGAAGCTACTCGTATAGGGCAACGATATTATTATCGTGGGCAAAGTGAAGTCTCGTGGAAATTGAAAACATCATTTCACCGAAATTCAGAGCTAAAGGGGATATCACTTTCTCATTATTTTGATAAAATAATGAAAGATGTCAATTATCAATTTGCTGCTTTTGATGCGCCCGTTAACTTTCAAGATAATGTGGAATATTTAACCTTTCTGGGCAAGTTACAGCATCATGGTTTTCCTACGCCATTGTTAGATTGGACGTTGTCTGGTTATGTGGCAGCATTCTTTGCTTTCAAAGGCGCTCCTTTGAAAGCAAAGCCTAGCGACAAGGTGTCAATATTTATTTTTGATGTTAAAAGATGGAGTCAACAATTTAGCTCTGAAACCAGCTTTCTAGCTAACGAAGATTTTGTTAGCGATTTTGCAGTATATGCAACTGGTAATCAGAGAATGGTTAGGCAAATGGCGGTAACTACCGCGACCAACGTTTCCGACCTTGAGAGTTTTATAGTACAAAAAGGCCAACAAGTTGGAGTCCAATTTTTGTGGCGTTATGACATGCCAGCTTCAGAAAGAACCATCGTCATGAAAGAGTTAGATTCCATGGGTATTAACGATATGACTCTTTTTCCAGACTTTGATGGCTTATGTCAGCATTTGAAAGAGATGCATTTCACAAGTCAACAGCAGATAATACCACCGCCACCACCACCATCAATGCCAAAGCATGACCAATAGTTGCAGTACGTTCCGGCCCTAACGGGCCTCTACTGGACCGGTTTGCTGCGTTGCCGCACTCGACCACTGAACATTGGCGTTATGCATACTGAAATGACTCGTTGCATCTTCTTCCTTTGGGGGCTGTTTGCCACACCTGTAATCAGTACTTCGCAAGAAAAGCTGAAAGACCTGTATTGGAGTCTCCAATTTTTTCGGCACCTGAGAGCGGGAATGAAGTAGAAGAATGAGGGCCAACTCCTCTGCCTTCCCGGTAGTGGCGCTTTTGTAACAAAAACTTACCTACCGTAACCGGATCTTCCTTGTTATCGAAAAGTGTTTTTCCTATGGTTGATACGTGTGAATCAAACGACTGTCACATTGCGTGAATCACGGCAGGATAGCCTTTCAATACCATGAACCATGACGATTCATAGAATCGTTCATAGCAAGTCGTCACAAGGAGAATACACGTGAAACTCAGAACCCTACTTACCGCCTCGTTTGCCTCTACCGCTCTGCTGGCTGCGGCACCTTCGGCATTCGCCGCACCCAATGCGGATGGACTCTATTTGGGTATCGGTACCGGTTTCAGTTCGCTGGAGAATGACGACGATGATGTCGACAATTTCATCTCTGATGGCGCTGAAGACTTTGATCTGGATGATGACGAAGACAACGTCTTCAAAGGTTTCGTCGGCTACGAATTCAATCCTTACTTCGCTACCGAAGTCTTCTATGCCGATCTGGGGCGTACGCGCCTGAAGGGTAACAGTGACGCCAATACCGATTTGGAATCAAACGCCTACGGGGTGAGTCTGGTCGGTCAATTGCCCATCACCTCCTGGTTTACCGCCTTCGCTAAGGCCGGTGTGGCCAAGTGGGAAACCGACGTCGACGGTAACCTTGGTGGTGCTAGCGTTGATCTTGAAGATCAGGACGGCACCGATCCGGTCTACGGTGTCGGCGCGCAGTTCAACTTCGATCCCTTCCTGGTCCGTACTGAATACGAGCGCTACGACTTCGACAGCGACTATCAGATTGACACCTTTACCGTATCAGCAGGCTTGCGCTTCTAACCGTCAGTTTGTTTTTCCATGTGTGATATCAGCGCCGGGGCTCGCCCCGGCGCTGCTGTTTTATCTCGCGCAACCCTCACATACTTCCAGGCGGTACGCCGCCAGCATTGGTAAGGTACTGATGATCATGGGTGAAAGGAGAGATGTGCTTTTCACAGCGGGATCAAGTCGATATGCATCTCGCACCAGCTTCAAATGCCTAGTGCGTTTACAGGCTTTTCTAATCCTCCATGAGGTCTCGTTCATTCAATGCGTCGTACTTGCGGATATCAGCGCGCATCCTCCCGCTCCATTGGTTAACAAATAGTTCGGTCTCGTCGGCGTTTAGATGAGCAGTCAGTGCAGCTTGATCAGCCCAACGCTCCGACAAGAGCAACCGTCCAGTATCCGCGTCATCCACTGCCGCGTCATAAGAGATGTTTCCGTCACGTTGTCGCGTGACGTTGGCAAGTGCTTTTAGGTGAGTCATAAATTGCGCTAAATCAGCCGAGGCGACGTATAAGTATCCGGTAACGATGAGCATGCTTTTTTCCTCATAATACCGCCGTTGGAGCAAGGAATTGCTTTGATCAGCGGCAACAATTTACTGCTTAACGATAAGCACGACCTTGCCTTGAACGCCGCCTTGCATAGCTCTCTGATGCGCAGCCGATGCTTCTGCCAACGGATAGGTACTGTCGGTCACGACCCGAATGGTACGGTCGTCGAGCAAGCGACCGGCCTGCGCCAGCAGCATTCCGTTTGATTGCACCTGTAGCGAGGAAACCGTAATCCCTAGCCTGTCGGCTTCATCCTTGGCAGAAAAGCCCAAGGGGTTGACCAGAAAGAGCGAGCCGCCTGGTTTAATGATGCTGAGGAAGCGCTCCATGTTCGGGCCACCCACAGCGTCAAGCACCAGATCCACGTCATGTGCGACCGTTTCTGCGGCTGCCTTGGTGTAATCAATGAAGTCGTCAGCACCCAGCTCTCGAAGCAGCCCTTCATGCTTGCCTGAGGCAACCGCGATCACACGCGCCCCTTTCCATTTAGCGACTTGAACCGCTAGATGCCCCACGCCACCGCCAGCCCCATTGATCAAGACGGTCTTGCCTTCGAGCGGGACAGGCACATGCCGAAATGCCTGGAATGGGTTGAGCCGGTCATGACCAGGGTCAACCAGAAATTGCCAGGCAGTAAGCAATGACATCGGGGCACCTGCTGCCTCGACATGAGAAATGCTCTTTGGCTTCAACGCTAATTGGCTTTCAGGAACGCTGACATATTCGGCATAGGCGCCGCTGCCCTTCATCAAATCTTCAGGGAAACGAACCATTGCAAAGGTGTGGTCACCTACGCTGACCTTGGAAACCTCGTCGCCAACGGCAGCAACGACGCCTGACACATCAGTGCCTAATATCAGCGGAAAGTTGGGGCTAGGCTGCCATTCTGGCGGTAGCGCCCGATAGCCGTCACGCAGGTAAAGGTCTGGTGGGTTAAGACTTGCCGCATGCACTTGGATAAGCACTTCACCGGCTTGTACTTCGGGTCGGGGAGTATCTTCGTAAAACAAGACCTCAGGGCCACCGAAACTATGCAGCTGCACTGCTTTCATCATGTCGTTCATCACAACCTCACTCAAGAATAGTCACATGGCAAATAGTAAGGAAGTTCCTTGTAATTGATAATGGTGCGTAGATTCGTTTTAATAGTTCCATGAAGGAACAAATCGGATTGGAACGCCTTACGGGGCTTATCGCATTTGCACGCGCCGGCTCTTTAGGCAGCTACACCGCTGCGGCGCGCTCGCTGTCTGTTTCGCCCTCTGCGATCAGTAAAAGCATCCAGCGGTTGGAGCGTCACTTCGGCGTCTCTCTTTTCACTCGTACGACACGCTCGCTGTCTTTCACGGCCGAGGGTCGCGACTTGCATGGACGTGTGCTAGAGCTACTGCGCCAGGCAGAAGAGATAGAGCAGGTAGTGAAGTCTGCTCGTTCCGAGCCCGCAGGCACATTACGAATTGCGACATCACTTCCACTGGGACTGCACCTGATTACTCCTGCTATTACGGATTTTCGAACACGCTACCCGAAGGTGATGATCGACCTGCGGCTGAGCGACCACATCGTCGGTATGGTTGAAGAGGGCATTGATCTTGCAGTACGGATCGGTGATCTTGCGGATTCGTCACTTTTGTCCAGGCGACTCTCACCTTACAGGCTCTCTTGCTACGCTTCGCCAGACTACCTGACTAGGTTTGGAGCTCCCGAGCATCCAGATGAACTGATGGGGCACGAAACGATCAATTTGCGCTACCAAAGTACGGGGCAAATGTTTCGGTGGCCGTTCCGGATCGGTGGGAAGGAGGTCGAGATAGTGCCACCTTCCCCTGTTATCGTTGATTCAAGCGAAGCCGTCATAGCCGCTATGACAGCGGGGGCAGGCATTGGTATGGCTGCAAGTTTCATGGCTGCCCCGCGGGTTAGGCGAAAAGAACTGGTACCAATCCTGCCCGCTTTCGACGTAGAGCGGCATAATATTGTTGCACTATGGCCACAGAGCCGTCGCACCAACCCTGCTGTACGCGCCTTTATCGATATGTTGATCGAAAGGCTTTGAATACCTAACACTTGATACACACAAACCTCTGGAATCAGCGAACAGCAGTTTTGCATCGCTTTCGGCATCGTTTCAGCGCTTCGCAACATTCCAGCATCGCGCTCAATAAGGGTGCGCCAATCTTACTGGCAGGCGGTGGTGAGATCTGTAAAGCGGTAGCCCATGTTGCCTCTGGTAGTAATGATCCGGAGGGCAGGCGAGAAAAATCGAGGGAATGACGCGGAAGGTGGCGTGAAATGAAGCCGTGGCCATCGCTTGATCCCTACGCCGGTACCCGCGCCGCTCATTATGTGAGCAGCGCATTAGCCGGATCAGGTTCAGCGGGACCAGCGCTTGGCAGCCAAAGGCTCACCCTGCGCCATCTCAGCCGGATATCACCGGCACACGTCAAGCTATTAGGAGCCTCTGAGTAACGTAATGAGCGAAGGCTAAACAAGGCGAAATTGACCTAAAAGGCGGTGTTTAAACGGGGGTAAATGAGCATTTTTAGGACAAGTTCAATGCCGTATAGGCAAGCGCAATAGTTAATCATGAGGTTCCTTCGTGAGTGAAGGGTAGGAGGCGGGTAAGTGAGGTGCAAGAGGGGGATTGGAGGTGACAAATCGTGCAAGCATCGAATTTTGAGTATATTGCCAAAATTGGCTTTGCTCTGAAGTGGAATAGTAGGGTACAGTCAAATTTAGTAGATGCATAACTTCAGTCAACGATCCGCCGCATCATTGATGTTATGGAACAGGGCTTGTAATAATTATGATGGCCATTCAATAAAATTATCAAATCAGCAGGTTAAAGAATTGAGATGGATGAGGCTGAGCTAAAAGAGTTTATTGACTCAAACAATGAAGTGGAAATCTATTACAAATATCTAATTGGCCAGGATGTGTGGTATTTTCAACGAGATGGAGGTGAGTTTAGTGCAAATTATGATGAATTTAAAAAATTTATTTCTACAAAATTAGATGTCCCTTTTAATAATATTTCTATCGTTGGTAGTGCAAAAACAAAGTATAGTTTTTCTCCGAAAAAGAAATTTAAGGAGTTTGATGATAGGTCCGATTTTGACTTAATTATCGTTTCTAATGATTTGTATAAAAAGATATGGTCTGCTTATAGAGAAATATCACAGCAAAGTTATTTGCAAGGCTTTCAGTGGAAGTGTGCAAATATATTTAATGGGTTTGTTAGCATAAAAGATTCGGACCAGACATACGGAAATGATGTGCTTCAAGATTGGCAAAGAAAGGTGCGAACTTTCAAAGCAGATCTTCAGCTTAAATTTAAAATATACCACGAAATAAATTATCGCATTTACTCCGACTGGGAGTCAGTACAAGACTACCATGTGAGAGGGATAGCAAAACTTAAGGGTGAAATAAATAATGAAATTAATTGATTCAATTGATATCCAGCCTCAAACCGTTAAGTGGTTATTCGACCTACATAATAAAGGCTTATTGATTGTCGATAATTCTTTTCAAAGGAACTATGTTTGGACAAAGAAAAACCAAGTTCAATTAATTGAATCTATATTGATGGGCTATCCAATCCCAGAAGTTTATCTTTGGAATACAGGGACGGACGAAGATTCTGGAGATACTTGCTATTCGATAGTTGATGGGCAGCAAAGAACTGGCGCAATTTTTCAATATATAGCTAATTCCTTTAAGTTAAACGAGTCAGCTCTGAATGAACTTAATGAATGTTTTGGTAGGATTAAAAATAGGCTTTTCAAAGATTTAGACCCCAGTGATAAGAAAGCTATTTGGGCTTATGTGTTCTCTATAAGAGTCATTAGAAATAGTGTGAGAAGAGAAGATATAGTTACTATGTTTTTAAGGCTAAATAGTAATAATATGACTCTTAATCCTCAAGAGCTCAGAAATGCTGAATTCGAGGGTGAGTTTATGAAAGTCACATCATATTTGTCAGAGCTAGATTTCTGGACTGAAAATTCCTTGTTTGGAATAGCTGATCGAAGACGTATGCGTGATATTTCATTTATAAGTACGCTGCTAGTTTTTATGAAGCAAGGCATTCAGGAAGATATAAGAAATGATAATTTAAATACTATATATGACTTGTATAATGATAGCTACCCTTCTAAAGATGATGATATAGAAAGGTTTAGGTCTGTATTGGACGAAATAGGAGTCGTGATACAGGGAAATAAAGAGAGAGTTAAGATTCTCAGGAGACAAGTGCATTTGTATAGCTTGTTTACTGCTGTTTATGAGTTGACAATTGATCAGCTAAATCTCTCACAAAGGCAGGTGGAAAATTATCGCGACTTTATTGATAATTATGATAATGAAGAGTTGCTTGAAAGATACTTTTCTGATTGCATTAAAGAGATATATCACTATAAATCTCTTGCTAAAGAAGGTACACGGGATAAAGGGAATAGACTGGGTAGGCATGATGCTATTAAGCAAGTGCTGAATTCAAAAAGGCAATGATAAGCCATAGCATAAAGCGCTTTGCCTGCTGCAGTGCTGGGTATGCGGGAGTCAGTTCAAGAAAGGAGGAATACCCCTGTCGGTGTTCGTTCCTTATCTGGCAAGATTCAGCTTTAGCTTTTCGGGACCCAGTTCGATGTTGATGGAAAGGGCTGGCCAACACCATTCCCCATTGAAGGTGCTGCCACGTTATCGCTTGGCCTTGATGCTTTTCCAGACTAGCCCAACCAGCGCAATCGCCAGTACGGCGAACAATACCGTGGTGCCTGACGAATCCAGCGCTTGCAACGTCAGGCCTAAACGACCAGCCAGAGCGCTCTAATGATGGCGGCGATCCAAAGGGCGAAACCCCGAAGCATGATAAGCACCATGCCCAGCGTGAAAACCGCAGTGGGGTCGGCATGAATGCCGAACACTTCTGCCTGATACCAGGAGCCGCCGCTTAGCGGCGCCATCATCGGCATGATGATCAGGCCGAAGAGGGTGATGGCGGTGCCCATAACGACGGGTGGGCTGGTGCGGCGCGAGGCTTTATCCATTCCCCAGCCCGTTATCGCCATCACTACCAGCAGTACGGTTTGGGCGATGAAAGCGTCGCCAACATAGCCCCCGGCCCAGTTAAGTTCTGCATAGAGCTGAAAGAAAAACGCGAAGGCGACGAAGGCCCAGAGTGGGGCGGGTAGCAGGCAGGCGATTTGCGTACGCTGTTGCAGCGCCAATACAAGAGTGGCAGCGCCTAGGGCGAGGGTCAGCAGATGCAGTGGCCAGAAGGTTTCGCCCATACGCTCCAACAGGCGAAAGTAAACATCCGCCGTGAAGGGAATAAAATCCTGCAGCTGGTAGCTCGTCCACGCGTTCATAGTGACTCGATATAGGCGGCCATCCGCTGCCGAGCATCGGGTGAGGGCATGGGAGTGTAGCCAGCGCGCATATTCTCGTGCAGGTGCTCGACCTGGGTGGTGGCGGGTATTGCACAGGTGATCGCCGGGTGGCTAACGATAAACTTTAGCAGAAAGTCCGCCCAGGTTGTGCACCCGCATTCAGCGTTGGCCCATTCGGGCAATGGCGGGTTACGACGTTTGAGATTTTTGATCAGGCTGCCGCCATCGTAAGGGCGATTGGCGATCACGCCGATCCCACGCTCTTCTGCCAGGGGCAGTAGCCTGTTTTCTGCTTCGCGGTGGGTGATGTTGTAAGTGAGCTGAACGAAGTCGATGTCCTCTGACGTCATGATCTGCTCCATCTCGCTGTGGCGGCGCCCGTGCGAGGTGGTGATGCCGACATGGCGGATGATGCCTTCGGCTTTCATCTCATGCAACGCTGCTAAGTGCTCACGCCAGTCGGTCAGATTATGCACCTGCACCAGGTCGAAGTTCTCCACCTTCCAGCGCTCTTTAAGCTCCGCTACCTGCTCGCGGGCTGAACCACCGGCGGGGCTCCAGACCTTCTCGGCGGAAAACAGGCTTTCGGGCGTGCCAAGCTGTTGCAGGGCATAGCCCATGACGTCCGGCGCCGAGCCATACATGGGCGAAGAGTCGATCAGGCCACCGCCATGCTCAAAGAATGCCTTAACCACCTCGGTGCGGGCATCGAGCAATTTTGGGTCGCTGCCAACGTTGAAGGTACGCCAAGTGCCCATGCCGATAACGGGCAGCGTTTTGTCCGTACCTGCAAAAGTCTTCTGACGCAGCCCGCCGGTGTTGGCAAAAAGCGATGCGGTGGGGAGCACCATGACGGCGAGCGTGGCGCCGATGAGCGTAAGGCTTTGTCTGCGCGTGATGCGATGCTTGATGCGATGCTTGATGAGAGGGTTCATAGCGGTCGCTCCTTCCGATTTTTTTGAATCGGCACCGTGGCAGCCAACACCAGCACAAAGCAGGTCAGTACAAATACCTTATTCACAAACCAGTTGGTACGCCAGATCGTCCACTCTGGGTCGGCGAGAAAACCGGCGAACAGGGTACAGATGATGAGGATTTCAATGACGGACATGCCTACCGCCAATGCGCGCGTATAGCGAGGCCTTGCGAGCAGCGCCCAGCCCAGCCAGACGTGCGCCAGTGGCCACAGATCCCAATAGATATAACGTGCCCAGGGCTCGCCGTATGCCAGCGAGTAACCCATGGGAAACAGGTATTTGATGAATAGCGTCCACGCCGCGAGTATAAACAGCAGGTGGGCGAGGAAGCTGATCCAGGCGTTGGGTTGTGGGGCGGGCAGTGACATGACATCGCTCCTGTCCTGTTCCGTTAATCCTGGGCCGTTAATGGCTCCTCCTCACACCATCTGCAAAGACTGCTTGCGCGTTGGCGGAGGATAGGTGGCGTCGATCTGGGCCAGATCATCGGCGTCGAGTCTAACGTTATCTGCCTCAGAGTTCTGTTTGAGGTGCTCCAGATTCACGGCTTTAGGAATAGCAATCACACCGGGGTGGCGCAGTGCCCAGGCAAGGGCGACTTGCGCGGTGGTGGCGCTGTGTTTGTCGGCGATGCGTTGCAGGGCGATGTCATGCAGTAGCGCGCCACCTTGCCCGATGGGGCAGTAGGCCATGAGCGGCATGTTGTGTTGTGCTTGCCAGGGCAGCAGGTCGTATTCAATGCCGCGTGCTTCGGGGTTGTAGAGCACTTGATTGGTGGCGCAAGCAGGCGCGTCGAGCTCAGCTAAGTCGTCAACGTCAAAGTTCGACACGCCCCAGCGCAGAATCTTGCCCTGCTCGCGCAGCCGTTCGAAGGCCTCGACCGTTTCGCTCAGCGGGTACTGGCCGCGCCAGTGCAGCAGGTATAGATCGATAGTGTCGGTGCCCAATCGGCGCAGGCTGCGCTCGCAGGCGGCTTGAACACCCTTGGCGCTGGCGTTGTGTGGGTAGACCTTGCTGACCAGATACACCTCATCGCGCCGGTTGTGGATCGCTTGGCCCACGATTTCTTCAGCGCCGCCCTCGGCATACATCTCGGCGGTATCGATCAGCTTCATGCCTAGATCTAGCCCCTCACGCAGCGCCCTGACTTCAGCCTGCCGCTGCCCGGCATTCTCGCCCATATGCCAAGTGCCCTGGCCGATACGGGGTACGCTTACGCCGCCTAGTTCGATCGTCTGCATATCTCACTCTCCTAGTGTATTTCCTGCAGTGATGCTGCTGTGACTGCCTGCCATCATCGCCGTTCGTGGATCAATTGTAGAATATCCATATCGAAAGCCACCCCATTTGAGAAGCACACCGGTGATTTTGCTGGCGCTATTCCGCGTCGTACATCTCCAGCGGTATTATCGAAATGGGCCGCTATACTGCCAAATACCCCTATTAAACGTTGGCGAATAACGACCCGTTGGAGGCGTGTCAGCGGGCGCCTAGCCCACTGATCCTCAACAGGAGGCTCACGTGTCAGAACAACATAAAGCTCATATTGCAGCTTTTCTCGACCGTGTTCTCACAGCCGGGGAGATTTCCGCCACTGGTGAATACTTCCATGAAGATATGGTGGAAGAGGTTCCGTTTCCAAGCCAGGGGCCAGGCCTTGCAGGTCTCATGGAAACGTTAGTCGAACTGCGAACAGCCTTCCCAGATATGCGCTGGCGCGTCGAGGAGCAGATTGCAGAAGATAACCGCGTCTTAACACGCTTCGTTTGGGAAGGAACTCAGCGAGGTGCTTTTCTGGGAATACCACCGACTCACCGTGCCGTCAGCGTGTGGGGCATGGTCATTGATCAGTTTGAAGGGGAGAAGGTGAAGTCCACCCGCATTCTTATGGATACGATGGGCTTAATGCAGCAGCTTGGGGTTTTACCCGGTGTGCCTGAACAAGGTGACGACCCTGCGGCGTAACGGCCTTTAACATCTCGTATAGGAATCCAAGAAATGAATTCTGACATCGTTGCGGAAGCTGATCGTGCCACCCTTGATGGACGATGAACTCAATGAGATTTTCAGCTAATCTCGATTAACGCAGACGTAACGCAAGCAGAGGATTGAATGGCCATCGCTAACACCCCCAGCCCACCTTATTACGCGGTTATTTTCAGCTCTGTGCGCACCGAGGGAGATAATGGATATGGGGCCATGGCTGACAGAATGCTGGCGCTGGCTGCCGAGCAGGAAGGCTTTCTGGGTATTGAGTCAGCGCGTGAGGAGGTGGGGATCACCGTGTCGTACTGGGCAAGCGAGGAAGCCATCAAGCAGTGGAAGCAGAACGCTGAGCATCTTGAAGCCCAGCGCCTGGGGCACAAAGCGTGGTACGCCGAATTTAAAGTCCGAGTTGCCAAGGTCGAGCGGGCTTATGGCATCTAGTGATTCTTTTCCAGCGCTAAATAATGCTCGATGCCTGAGATTTGGTCTTCCGCGTGATGGTTGACGTAGAGCACGGTGGTTTCTGAGCCTTGGCAGATTTTTTCGATCAGGGCGAGGACGAGTTGGCGGTTGATGTCGTCCAGGCCAAGGCAGGGTTCGTCTAGAATCAGCAGGGGCGGATGTTTGACCATGGCGCGTGCAATGAGCAGCAGGCGCTGGTCGCCGTAAGAGAGCTTGTTAAACGGCTGGTCGGCGCGGTCTTGCATGCCGAGTAGTGCCAGCCACTGGTCGGCAATTTTTTTCTGGCTGTCGGTAGACTTGGTGTACATGCCGATGCTGTCGTAGAAACCGGAAATAATCACGTTTTTGCAGCTGGTGCTCACCCGATATTCCCACTGCAGGTTAGTGGAGACATAGCCGATAAACTGTTTAACCTGCCAGATGCTTTCGCCGTTACCGCGCTGGAAACCAAACACGAAAATATCGTTGGTATAGCACTGCGGATGGTCGCCGGTGATCAGCGATAAAACGCAGGTTTTGCCGCTACCGTTAGGGCCGCTCAGCTGCCAATGTTGGCCCCGTTCTATCGTCCAATCGAGCTTATCGACAATCACCGTGTCGCCGTACTGGATGGTCGCTTTGGTTAGTTTGACTAATGGCTGGCTCGGGTCGAGAGCGGGGAGCTTATTGGTGGGGTCGGCCTCCGGCACGCTTAGATCGGTGGTTTTTAAATGCAGTAATTGGTAGAGCTCATTGAAGGCGGCGTCGTCCTGACGGTCAACCGTGAGCTTCAGGCGGCCTTTGTCTCCACGCTGTTTAACCGAACGGTCTTTATCCCCCCGTTTTTTATCTAAATAGGCCACATGGGTGATGAAGTCTGGCATTTCATCAAAGCGGTTTAGCACCATGACCATGGGAACGGTGTCGATGAGTGAGGCTAGATGTGCTTGCAGCATGGCGAGGGTGTCGACATCCAAGCCATCGAACGGCTCGTCTAAAATAAGTAAATCAGGCTTGTTGGCCAGTGCGCGAATCAGCATGACTTTACGGGTTTCGCCGGTGGAAAGTTTGCGAAACGCACGATCTAGCAGTTTGCTTAGGCCAAATTTTTCGACCAGGGATTGGGCAAGTTCAGTGTCTTGGCAGTGGTCGAAAATCATTTCACTGACGGGGGTGCCGAGTGAAATGACGTCCATAATGTCGGCGTCGTCTTTCTTCAACTCCTGGGCGATGAGCTCCGCCTGGACTTCAAAAGAGACGATTTCCACGTTGTTGGGAACGCCTTGAATGCTGCCGCTCTGAATGTCACCAATGCCCGCGAGCGCAGCCGCTAGGGCGGATTTACCTGCGCCATTGGGGCCAGTGATAACCCAATGTTGTTCTGGCGTAATGGTCCAATCAATCTCGCTTAGCGTGAAACGATCATCAAAGCTGACCGTCGCTTTTGATAGGCGGATACGGTTTTGGTGAATATCGTCTAGGCGGGTTAACGAATCCATTACTGTCTTCCTTATGCTGTTCGAGGAACAAAAAAGCCGAGCATATCGTGGTGATATCTCGGCTTTTTTTGGCGGCCTAGGTGTTGAAGACCTGAACGTCTATCGGTTAATCAGGCGATTAAACGATTTTTTTCATGTCAGCCATATAGCCACGAAGAACCGAGCCAACGGCTTCTACGGGGTGTGAACGAAGGGCGGTGTTAACTTCGATCAGGCGTGCGTTATCAACACCGTTGTCGTCGACATCCAGGCCTTTACCGATCACGTCGGATTTGATGCCTTTCATAAAGTCTGCCAACAGCGGTACGCAGGCGTGGTTGTAGAGGTAGCAACCGTACTCCGCAGTATCCGAGATAGTCGCGTTCATTTCGTACAACTTCTTACGTGCGATGGTGTTCGCGATGAGCGGTGTTTCGTGTAGCGACTCGTAGTAAGCAGACTCAGCGATGATGCCTGCTGCTGTCATGGTTTCGAAAGCAAGCTCAACGCCGGCTTTCACCATTGCCACCATCAAAATGCCGTTATCGAAGAACTCTTGTTCAGTGATTTCGACATCGCCAGCGGGTGTTTTCTCGAAGTTGGTTTCAGCGGTTTCGGCGCGCCATTTTAGAAGGTTCGCGTCATCGTTCGCCCAGTCTTCCATCATGGTTTTAGAGAAGTGGCCGCTCATGATGTCGTCTTGGTGCTTGTTGTACAGCGGACGCATGATCTCTTTTAACTCTTCAGAAAGATCGAACGCTTTGATCTTCGCTGGGTTAGAAAGACGGTCTAGCATGTTCGTTACGCCGCCGTACTTCAGCGCTTCGGTGACGGTTTCCCAGCCGTATTGAATCAAACGAGAGGCGTAGCCCGGGTCGATACCTTCTTCGATCATCTTGTCGAAGCACAGCAGTGAGCCCGTTTGCAGCATGCCGCACAGGATCGTTTGCTCACCCATCAGGTCGGATTTCACTTCCGCGATGAAAGAGGACATCAGCACGCCCGCTTTGTGGCCGCCAGTACCGACCGCGTAGGCTTTTGCCAGCGCAAGGCCTTCACCTTTGGGGTCGTTGTCTTCGTGAACAGCGATCAGGGTGGGAACACCGAAACCACGCACGTATTCAGCGCGAACTTCAGAGCCTGGGCACTTCGGTGCCACCATGATGACGGTTAAGTCATCGCGCACTTTCATGCCTTCTTCCACGATGTTGAAACCGTGAGAGTAAGACAGGCAGGCGCCTTCCTTCATCAGCGGCATCACTGTGTTCACTACCGAGGTGTGCTGCTTATCGGGGGTGAGGTTCAACACAACGTCTGCAGTGGGGATCAGTTCTTCGTAAGTACCTACTACAAAACCGTTTTCAGAGGCGTTTTTCCAAGACTGGCGCTTTTGCTCAATGGCTTCCGGGCGCAGTGCGTAAGAAACGTCCAGGCCGCTATCGCGTAGGTTCAAACCTTGGTTAAGACCTTGTGCACCACAGCCGATAACCACCATTTTTTTGCCTTTCAGCGCTTCGACGCCATCAGCAAACTCAACGGTGTGCATGAAGCGGCATTGTGCTAGCTGAGCCAATTGCTCGCGAAGCGGTAAGGTATTGAAATAGTTAGCCATCGTTAACATCCTAATTTTATGATCAATGTGTCGATGTAAGGTACACCGATATTAAAAAGGGTGACACCGTCGCTAGGAATGAGCGCTAGCGCCATGTCTGTAAGAGCATGTCTTTAAGAGCATGTGAGTAGGGCTAATGTATACAAGTACGACTCTTTCTTAAATTGATATATTTGCAATAACACGTCCCATTTTTAGCAACGGTCGGTTAGTATTCGGATATTGCCATGAGCGCAGTCGCGGAGCGCCGATTTTATTATGAATATTAAACTGTTAAAGCAATTCCTCGCCCTGGCAGAAACGCTGCATTTCGGGCGCGCCAGCGATGAGTGCCATATCAGCATTTCTGCGCTGTCGCGCAATATTCGTCATTTAGAAGACGAGCTGGGTGTGCCGTTGTTTAATCGCGACAATCGAACCGTGGTGTTGACCCAGGAAGGCCAGAAATTTCTTAAATACGCGCGCGATACCAGCAGCCAGTGGAACTTGATCCGCCATGAGTTAACCGACAACGCTGATCAATTAAGCGGTGAAATCAGCTTGTACGGTTCCGTCACCGCTAGCTACAGTTTTCTATACGAGCTGCTGCGCCGCTTTCGTATTGCCTATCCTGCAATTGAAATAAAGCTGCGCACGGGGGACCCGGAACACGCGATTGCGCATGTGCTGGATGGTAAAGAAGACCTCAGCATCGCGGCACGCCCCGCCAACCTACCTCGGGGGTTAGCCTTTAAGCCCATTGCGACGTCGCCTTTGTTATTTATTGCGCCGCTTGAGCAGCAAGTGCCGAACGTTCCCACGACTTCGCCAACCGCATCGGAAGAGTGGGCGAGTATCCCAATGATCTTATCGGAGAGCGGTGTCTCAAGAGCGCGTGTAGACGAATGGTTCCGCCAACGCGATATCGCCCCGCGCATTTATGCACAGGTCACGGGTAATGAGGCGATTGTGAGTATGGTGAGTTTGGGCTTCGGCATTGGCGTGGTGCCAAAAATTGTGCTCGATAACAGCCCATTGGTGGATCGTATTCGGGTGCTCGACGTGACGCCGGAGCTGGAACCCTACGATATTGGCTTGTTTACGTTGAAGAAAAACTTAAAAAATCCGCTGGTCGATGCTTTTTGGAGCTTGATGTAGGCCTATAAGTCACGGCAGTCCTTTGCCGCACTTATTTCCCCTACTACTTGCTCATCTATGAATAGCTATGTCACACCAGCTCACGCTTATAACGTCGTGCAATGCGGATGTCTTTGACGGTGGCGATGCCGATGATCGCGAATATGGCGAGTGATATTAACGGCCAGATCAGTACGTATAACGCCAAGATAAAGGTTTGCATGTGCTTTCCTATTGTCTGGCTGGTGCGCTTGGCGCACCAGCGGATGAAGTGACTCGAACGTAACGCCGGGCTTAGCCTTGTGTAGCAGGCTTGGCCGGATCGTAGTTGATCACTTTCTGATCGATCTGGGAGAAGTCGAACTTATTGGAGCTCATCAGGCTGACGCCGATGCAGACAATGGTGCTGACGCCGTAGGCCATTAAGGAGGCCAGTAGCACCGTGTAGTCCCGCAGGAATCCGACGCAGAAGTAGGCCAGCACGATGGCGCAGAGTGTGCCGAAGACCAAGCCAACCCGGCGTCCGCAGAACCCGAAGGCCATTAAACCGAGCACTACACCACCGCCGACGGCGGCGAGTAGTTCAAACAGCCCCGCAGTGACGCCAATCATCGGTACTAGCTCGAATCGTGCGACGCAGAACATCACCAAGCCCGCGATCACCGCAGAGGTGAAGGCCTTGTTGGTCACGCGATCCCAGAAGCAGCTGGCGATAACCGGGAACACGATCGCGCCCCAAAGAGCACCAACAAAGACCAGCATGATCAGTATGTCCATCGAGAAGCTGGCGAGAATCACCCCAATCAGCGTTGCAACGATCATGGTCAGCCTGCCGATAAACAGCATCTTGGTCGGGTCAGGTTTGTTTTTGGCGATGTTCTTGCCGTACACATCGGCCATCACAATCGCCGACATGGCAGAGAGGTCCGAGTCAGCAGTAGAGGAGAGCGAACCGATCACCAGGATAAAGAACAGCCCGATAAACACTGGCGAGAGGTACATCGAAACCATCTGCGGGATCAGGTTGTTCATGTCGCCACCAATGGGCTCCATGCCGGTCATCAGCGCCATCAAGCCAATCATGCCCAAACCGATAACGATCGCACCGTAACCAATGGTCGCGGTGATAAAGGTCGGTTTGATATGGTCTTCACGAACGGCAAATAGCCGCTGGGAGATGGTCTGGTTGCCAATCGCGTAAGCCAGCACCGCCACAAAGAAGGGCGCACCTTGATTGAGAATCGCGTCCATCGAGAACAGGTTGGCTTGTTCTGGCGTAAGGAGACTCATGCCATCTGACAGCGTTTCTGGGCCACCGAGGGCGAACATCACCGCTGGAATAATCAAAATGGCTACGGCCATCATCGCCATTAGCTGGGCGAAATCCGTCAGCACCGAGGCGCGGAAACCTGACCACAGCGTGTAGGAGAGCACGCCGACCCCGGCAATCACCACACCGGCCTGAAACGAGAGAGGTGAAAGCACCGAGACCAGCGCGCCAGAAGCCGTGAAGTTCACCATCAGACTGATGATGCTACCCAGAATGTTGGAGGAGGCGAGAATCAACTGGCTTGAAGAGCCATGGCGGGCATGGATCAGCTCACCGAGGGTGTGCGCGTTGGGCGCCAGTTTGCGAAAGCGACGGCCAAAGGGGTAGATGAACAGAATCATCAACGCGCCCCACAGCCCGTAGTGCAAAGGGCCGGAAATGCCGTAGGTGTAACCCGAGGTAGCGGCGCCGTAGAATGAGGCCGCCCAGATCCAAGTGGCGGTCATGCTGGCAGCGCCAAGGCCAAAACCGATCTGGTGATTGGACACCATGAAGGCGTCGGTATTCTCCTTTTTCTTCTTGATCAGCAGAGTGAGCAGGTAAGTGCCGCCATAAAAAGCCGCCAGCAAGGCGAGCACAGTCAGAGTCGAGAATTGATAGAAATTTTCTTCGTTCATTGAATACCCGTAGGCTTTGCAGCCCTAGCATCCTAAATGGCAACCACAGCTCCCTTTACGGGGTGGCCGCGACAGGACGTAAGTAAAAAACAGAACATCTTTCTAGGTATGTCTGTAGCGAGATGAGACTGCGGTTGGCAGCCTGGTCGTGCAAGTTCAGGCGTTGGAAGCGCCTTAATAGAGGGGCCGGATTAAACGCGCGCAGAAAGCTGCAATAAAGCAGCAGCAAAGCGCTGAGAGGATCAATCCGGATGGGCTACCCTACTCCCTAAGGCTTGAACAGTACAGGTAGACGCGCTAACGAGCTGGGGAAGTAGGAAGCCTGAAGGGGAGGGAATTCTTCAAAAAAACGCGGTGTGTTCTGCCAATACTGCTAAACCAATACCAATCAATACGACGCCGCCAATCAACTCCGCCCAGTGGCCAACAAACTTGCCGAGTTTGTGGCCCAGGAAGGTGCCCATGGAAGCCATGACGGTGGTGGCGAGGCCAATCGCTAAGCTGGTGGCGACAATGTTGGCATCAATAAATGCAAGGCTGGCGCCCACGGCCATGGCATCAATACTGGTCGCCGTGGCGGTTAACACTAATAGCCACAGTGTTTGTTTGCGCTGTTCTATCTTGTCGTCTTTTTTGAGTCCGGCATACATCATATGCAGGCCAATAATCGAGAGCAGCGTAAAGGCCACCCAGTGATCCCAGGCCTGCACATACTGCTGCGATGCCTTACCCGCCGCCCAGCCAAGTACCGGTGTTATTGCTTCAATCACGCCAAATACCAAACCAATACCGATAGCATGCCGGAAACGGGGCTTTTTCAGCTCGGCGCCTTTGCTGAGGGAGGCGGCAAAGGCGTCTGCCGACATGGAAACGGCCAGGAACAACAGGGTGAAAGGCGTCATGAAATATGAACTCGCTCGCTGAAAAAGTACCGCGTAGAACCCCGTCAGTATGAAAGCAGAATCCATACTTGAGTTTAATCGTCGGGTATTTAATAGTGCTGAATCCTATCAGCTTTTAATAAACAAACAAGGTGGTTTTATAAAAATAAAGTTTGAAATAGCGAACTAACATAGCCTTGGCTAACAATGTGTGTGCTAGCTGATTTTGTTGCCTTTTTTAATGTTGTATCTACTTTGGTTAATAGGCTCGGTTTTTTAATGTTTAAGATGGTGTTAATTATTTTGTGGGTTTTAAATCATGGCTTAAATGTTTTGATAGACGGCCATGTTTGGTTGTTTAAGCTAATAAGGTTAAGTGCTGTTATTTAGCTGCTCGCTGTGCAAGCACTTGGTCGTCACCGCCGGGCAGACAAAATCATGCTTCACCATTGGGTGCTCGTGTTACAGTATGTACTCACTGAATTTCCGCCGGTATTCGCTAGCATGCTGAGTATGGTTGAAACAGTGCTATTAAGTGAAAGTCCCCATGAAGCGGGCATTTTCTTGATCTTTTCTGCTGTTACTTTGAGCTAAATAAGTAGAGATTAATATGCGATTAGCGGCGTTTATTCGGGCTGAAATTGAGGCGATTCTGCTTGATTGGGAACGATTTTCTAAGACCCTCTATCATGCTAAGAATATGGACAGGGAGAGTCTGCGCGATCATGCCAAGGAAATGCTGTTGGCGATTGCCGCTGATATCGATTCACCTCAGGATGAGTCCGCACAGGCTGCTAAATCGAAAGGGGGCACACCAAAGGGCGAGGAGGAGACCTGGGCAGAAGTGCACGGTGGGGACCGGCAGAATAGCGGCTTCACCGTTATTGAAACGGTATCTGAGTTTCGGGCGCTGCGCGCGAGCGTGGTGTCGCACTGGAGTAAAGCGCACCCAACGCTTGCGGGCCAACGGCTTGAAGATCTCACCCGTTTCCATGAAGCGATAGACCAGGCCGTCGCAGAGTCATTGGAGCAGTACGCTACCGAAAAAGAGATGGAAACACGCCTGTTCGGTGCCATTCTGCTCGCATCCCCAGACCCAATTTATGTATTGGATCTCGACGGTCGGTTTATCTATGCCAATAAGGCCACTGCCGATTTGTTCGCGATGGCGCCTGAGGCGATTATTGGTAAATCCACATTTGACCTTGGCTTTTCCTTTGCCTCTGACTTTCAGCGCAATTTGGATAAGGTCATTGCTGAACAGACTACTTTTCGCGGTAAGTTTGCCCATACCTTTGCTTCTGGCCAGGGTGAGCGGTTCGAGTATCTACTTGCCCCTGTGCTTGATGAGCAACAAGACACTGAAGCGACGGTGTGCATTTCCCGCGATATTACTGAGCAGGCCATTGCGGAAGAGAAAGCATGGCATAACGCCCACTATGACCTTTTGACCGGCTTGCCGAACCGGCGCCTTTTTCTGGACCGGTTGGAACAGGAAATCAAACATGCCAATCGCCGTAGTCGGCCTCTTGCGCTGCTCTTTATGGATCTCGATGGCTTTAAAGACGTCAACGACTCGCTTGGCCATGAAGCGGGTGACCGCATACTGTCTGATGTGGCGGAACGCCTTGCCGACTGTGTGCGAGCCAACGATACGGTGGCACGTCTAGGTGGGGATGAATTTACCGTGATTCTCACCGGCGCCGAGCAGCGCAAAGATGTAGAACTTGTGGCGCAGACGATCATCGATGCCCTGGCGATGCCATTTCACATGGGGCAACAGCGCATTCAGATTTCCGTCAGCATTGGGATCGCGTTTTATCCTGGCGCCGCCTCCTCTCCCGATGCGTTGTTGGAAGCCGCGGATCAGGCGATGTATCAAGCCAAAAAAGCCGGTTCTAATCAGATGTGTTTTTACGACACGTTCGATAAAACAGGTGCCGATGCAGCCAACGTTTGCCTGCATAGTGAGTTTGCTTCCCCATCAACTGCGTTAGATACCCATAACGCTGCCGACTAAGCGGGCAGCGGTGCTGCTCCGGCTGCACGCAACTGGCTAACATCTGCCCGCGGTGGGGCTCCAAACATGCGGCTATATTCGCGGCTGAAGTGGGAAGGGCTTTCATAACCTACCCGGTAGCTTGCGGTGGCTGCTTCCAACCCTTCGGCCAGCATGAGCCGCCGCGCTTCGTGCAGGCGTAGCTTCTTTTGAAACTGTAGCGGCGACATACGGGTGACTTGCCGGAAGCTGTGGTACAGGGTTGATTCGCTCATATTAGCGACTGCCGCCAGCTCGCGGATTTTTAGCGGCTGGGCGTAGTGTTCATTAAGGGCGTAGATGACCCGCGCAATGCGGTTAGCCTGGGAGTCCGAGGCGGTAAACCGACGCATGTGAGGCCCCATTGCACCCATCAGTGCCCGATAGATCAGCTCACGACGGGCCAGGGGCGAAAGCACCTTAATATCTTCAGGAGCGTCGAGCAGGCTTAAAAGTCGGTAAAGCGCGCTCTGCATACGTGAATCCATCGGGGCCGACTTTAAGCCGCAGTCCATCTCGGGGCAGATAGTGTCATTCCCCGCGGGCGGCGCTGTGTCGCCCAGTTCCAGTATCAGTCCCGCTACCTCCTGAGGATTCACCGACACCTTTACCGCCAAGTAGGGGCGTTCGGGAGTCGCATGGTCAATCCTGCCTACCACCGGTAGATGAACGGCGCTCGCCATGTAGCTGGGGCCGGTGTAGACGATCTCCTTGTCACCCAGTAGCACGGTCTTGCTGCCCTGAATGACAAAGCACAGGCATGGCTCGTATACGGCACAGTGAAAGCTGGTGGGGGCGTCAGCACGCACGAGTTGCACTTCGGCAATCGCCGTATCCTGGAGCTCTTCCAAGGGCGTCCAACGGCGGGCGATTTGGCTCAGCTGCTGGGGCAGGCTGTCGCTGAAATGGGCGATCTGCTCAGGCACGATAACGGTCAATGGCTCTCCTCCCTAATAGCTCGAAGTATATGCTTTCGCTTCACCAATCGAATGCTTTTTCATGTGTTTTTGCAGGTTCAGGCAAGCACCTCGCAGAAACCGGCAATCCACACTGAGTGTCATCAGTCCTTCATCAAGCTCAGGCGCGGAAATAACGCTTTATCTTGAGTCGCCCGCCTTGTTAATGCTTTCAACCGCCACGGCAGAATTAGGCAATCTTCCCGCAGAAACCCGCTACCTCGAATGCGTTCGTGTCGCCTATGGTGAGTAACGTCCGGTTGACAGTAAGGCACTGCTCAATCATGCCAGCCCATTCAGCCCTCCTGATAACAATAAATGACTGTCGATTCTGACGTTGTTTAAACGACTAGTTAATCGTCAACCGCCTGCGCGGTGCGCAATGTACAACGAACGCTGCTATCGGTTTTCGGTAGCCATTGGAGCAAGTGATCATGGGAAGTCTGTCTCAAAGAACCCGTTTTGTAAGCAGCCGGGCGGTGATTCTGTTCCTGCTACTAACGGCCTTGTTGACCGGGTGCGAGGCCAAGAGTGAGGAGGCAGCAGCGCCTGCTTCACCGCCGCCGCCGGAAGTCGACGTCGCGGAAATCGTCGCTCGGCCGGTGGTCTTGAGCGAGTCGTTTACCGGGCGGGTGGAAGCGGCTGAAACGGTCGAGTTAAGAGCCCGGGTGAGTGGCTATATTCAGGAAGTGGCGTTTGAAGAGGGAGAACTGGTCGAGCAGGGGGACCTGCTGTTCCTGATCGATCAGCGGCCTTACCAGGCCCGTGTTGGCGCCGCCCAGGCGGACCTTGCTCAGGCCAAGAGCCAGCTGGCTCAAGCTGGCAGCGAAGCCGAGCGTGCCAGGGTATTGCTGGGGCGTCAGGCCATTTCCCAAGAGGTGCATGACCAGCGTCAAGCGGCACTGAATAATACTCGCGCCATGGTGGATGCCGCCGAGGCAGCGTTAGATACCGCCGAGCTAGACCTGGAATACACTCGCATTACGGCGCCGGTTAGTGGTCGTGCCGGTCGGACAATGGTAACCCGCGGCAATCTGGCCAATGCCGATCAGAGCCTGCTGACCACGCTGGTAAGCATTGATCCAGTACACGTTTACTTTGAGGCGGATGAGCAGGCCGCGTTTGCCAGCCAGACACTCTTGACCGTTGGCGCGACGAATAGCCTGACAATCGAGCTGGGCGGCGACCCCCAGCGGCTGTACACGGGCACCCTGGACTTTATCGACAATCGCTTAAACCCCAATACGGGCACTCTGCAATTCCGGGCGGTGCTGGCCAACCCGGAGGGCCGCATTCGGCCTGGAGAGTTTGCACGGGTCGAAATGCCGGTCGCTCGTTTAGAGCAAGCATTACTGGTAGACCGCAAGGCAGTGCTGACTAATCAGGATCGCCGCTACGTCTATGTCGTCAATGAGAATAACCAGGCAGAGCAGCGCCAGGTAACCACAGGGCGGCAGGTGGCAGAACGAACAGTCATCACCGAAGGGCTTCAAGCGGGTGATCGAGTGATCGTCAATGGCGTGCAAAAAGTGTTCTTCCCCGGAATGGAAGTGAGCCCGCAAAGCGTAGCGGCCGCCCCAGCGGCTGATGCCCCTATTTCCGACGATCAGCCCACCATTGCGGCCAGGGAGGAGTAAACCGCCATGAATTTCTCCCGTTTCTTCGTGGACCGACCAATTTTTGCGGCGGTGCTGTCGATCATCATTCTTGCGGTGGGGCTGATCTCCATTCCCAATCTGCCCATCAGCGAGTACCCAGATGTAGTGCCGCCCTCCGTGGTGGTGAGGACGGTTTACCCCGGCGCCAACCCGAAGGAGATCGCCGAGACCGTGGCGACGCCGTTGGAAGAAGCCATCAATGGCGTCGAGGACATGATGTACCTCAAGTCTGTTGCGGGTTCTGATGGCGTGCTGCAAATGACCATCACCTTCCGTCCCGGCACCGATGCTGAGCAGGCTGCCGTTCGCGTACAGAACCGCGTTAGCCAGGCCGAGGCTCGGTTGCCGGAAGCCGTGCGTCGTCAAGGTGTCACCACTCAGAAGCAGTCGCCTACCTTTTTGATGGTCGTTCACCTGACCTCGCCCAGCGGTGAATACGACACACTCTACTTACGCAACTATGTGCGGCTGAATGTCCGTGATCGCTTGGCCCGGCTTGAAGGCGTAGGCGACGCGCAAATATTCGGCGGGGGTGACTACGCCATGCGGGCGTGGCTTGATCCCGATCGCATAGCCGCCCGTGGCCTGACGGCCAGCGACGTGGTGGGGGCCATGCGCGAACAGAACGTGCAGGTATCCGCCGGTCAGTTGGGGGCCGAACCCATTGAAGAGAGTGACTTTCTCACCCTGATCAATGCCCGAGGGCGGCTGGAGACGGTGGAGGAGTTTGGTGACATCGTGCTGAAGCGCGGCGAGAACGGCGAGATCCTGAGGCTCTCGGACGTGGCCCGGCTGGAAATGGGTGCCGGGAACTATACGCTGCGCTCGCAGTTGGACGGCCAGAACGCGGTCGCCATCGGTATCTTCCAGGCGCCGGGGGCCAATGCACTGGCTATCCGCGAGCAGGTGGTCGCCGCCATGGACGAGCTGTCCGAACAGTTCCCGGAAGGCGTTGAATATGAAGCGGTTTACGACACCACGATCTTCGTCAATGACTCGATTGAGTCCGTGGTGAAAACGCTGATGGAAGCCGTACTGCTGGTGGTGCTGGTGGTCACGTTGTTCCTGCAGACCTGGCGGGCCTCCATTATTCCGCTGCTGGCGGTGCCGGTCTCGGTGATCGGCACCTTTGGGGCGCTTTACCTGCTGGGCTACTCCATCAACACACTGACCCTGTTTGGGCTGGTGCTGGCCATCGGTATCGTGGTGGACGACGCCATCGTGGTGGTGGAAAACGTGGAGCGGAACATCGAGGAGGGCCTCAAGCCCCAGGCCGCCGCGCATCAGGCCATGAAGGAAGTTTCCGGGCCGATCATCGCCGTGGGGCTGGTGCTGTGTGCAGTGTTTATCCCCATGGCCTTTCTCTCTGGCGTGACCGGGCAGTTCTACCGCCAGTTCGCGGTGACGATTGCCATCTCCACGGTGATCTCCACCATCAACTCGCTGACCCTGTCGCCCGCGCTGGCGGCGATGCTGCTTAAGCCGCATAACGCGCCCAAAGACCGACTCACTCGCGTGATCGATACACTATTCGGCTGGATCTTCCGGCCCTTCAACCGTTTCTTTAACGCCAGCTCCCACAAGTACCAGGGCGGTGTAGCCCGCTCCCTGAAGCATCGTGGCGCGGTGTTTGTGGTCTACGCGCTGTTGCTGCTGGGCACCGGGGTGATGTTCAAGGCGGTGCCACCCGGCTTTATTCCAGTGCAGGACAAGCTTTATCTGATTGCGGGCGTCATTCTGCCGGAAGGTGCGTCGCTGGAGCGAACCGATCAGATGCTTCAGGACGTGGTGGACATCGCCATGGAGACCGAAGGCGTGGAGCACGCCGTTGCCTTTCCCGGCCTTAACGCGCTGCAGTTCACCAATACTTCCAACACCGGGGTAGCTTTTCTTACTCTCAGCGCCTTTGGTGAGCGCAGCCTGAGCGCTGCGGAAATAAATGCCCGCATCAACCAGGGCATTAGCGGCTTGAAAGAAGGCTTTGCATTCTCCTTTATGCCGCCGCCGATCCTGGGCCTGGGCAATGGGTCGGGCTTTCAGCTGTTTATCGAGGATCGCGGCAACCTTGGCTATGGCGCGCTGCAGCAGGCGGTCAATCAACTCCAGGGTGCGATTGCGCAAACGCCGGGGATGGGCTTTCCAATCAGCAGCTATCAATCCAACGTGCCGCAACTGGATGCCGAGGTGGATCGGTTGAGGGCCAAGGCCCAGGGCGTGCCGTTGACCGAACTGTTCGACACTCTGCAGACCTATCTTGGCTCGACCTATGTGAATGACTTCAACCGCTTTGGCCGTACCTGGCAGGTGATCGCCCAGGCGGACGCACCTTTCCGGGCCAGCGTAGAAGATATCGCCCGGCTGCGTACCCGTAATGACCAGGGGGAGATGGTGCCCATCGGTACGATGGTGGATATCCGGCAAACCTTCGGCCCAGACCCGGTGCTGCGCTACAACGGCTATCCAGCAGCGGATCTGGCTGGTGAGTTCGATCCTCGGGTACTCTCTTCCACACAAGCAATGGATGTTATTACCGCCCTGGCGGAAGAGGTGCTGCCACCGGGCATGGAATTAGAGTGGACCGACCTGAGCTATCAGCAATCCACCCAGGGTAATGCGGCGCTGGTGGTCTTTCCGTTGTCGATCCTGCTGGTATTTCTGGTGCTGGCGGCCCTCTACGAGAGCTGGACGCTACCGCTGGCGGTGATTCTGATCGTGCCCATGTCGATGCTTGCGGCGCTAATCGGCGTCTGGTTTGGCGGGGGTGACAACAACATCTTTGTACAGGTGGGGCTGGTGGTGCTGATTGGCCTGGCGTGTAAGAACGCCATCCTGATCGTGGAGTTCGCCCGCGAGCTGGAACTGCAGGGCAAGGACGTAGTGGAAGCGGCCCTGGAAGCCTGCCGGTTGCGGCTGCGGCCGATCATCATGACGTCGATCGCCTTCACGGCGGCGGTGTTGCCTTCGGTAGTTGCCACCGGCGCGGGTGCCGAGGTACGGGCAGCACTGGGTACGGCGGTATTTGCCGGTATGATCGGCGTCACCCTGTTTGGCCTGTTTTTAACCCCGGTGTTCTACGTGGCGCTGCGTAAATTGTCTGGCCCATTGGTCAGCCATCACAGCTCTACGTTGGATACTTCACCTCATCCTACCAGCCATGCCCAAAGTTGATGATAGAGCGGAATGCCGATTAGCACGTTAAAAGGGAAGGTCAGTCCTAATGACGCCAACATGGCTAGGCCAATGTTGGCGTCTGGGATAGCGGCGCGAATGGCAACGGGGGCGGCAATGTAAGAGGCACTGGCGGTAAGACTCGCCAAAATTACCGCTGAGCCAGTGGGTAGCCCTAGCCAGTACGCCACTAGCAGGCCAAAGCAAGAAAACACGATAGGTGCCGCCAGCGCGAATATAATCAGACGGCTGTGCCCCCACCGCAGGCTGCGCAGTGTTTCTGCCGCGACCAGGCCCATCTCCAACAGAAACAGCGCCAGAATGCCATGGAAGGCTTTGGTATATAGGCCAGTCACCGACTCACCAGCATCGGGGCCATATAGCCAGCCAATAAGGACACCGCCCACCAACAGGATCACGCCGCGATTGGTCAGAGTTTCGTGCCACAATCCGGAAGTTTTGATCGGCTCTGACGTTGTGTCAGTGGCCTTTTTACGGCTGAAGCGCCGGTAGAGCAACAGGCCCAGCATGATGGCCGGTAGTTCGAGCAGTACCAGGTAGAGCGTCACCTGCCCACCTGTTATTAGGCTATGCGCTTCGGTATACGCCAGGGCCACGGCGAACGTACCGGCGCTAACGGAGCCATAGTGGGCGGCAAGGCTGGCGCTGTCGGCAATGGATAGCCTCACCAAATAGTGAACCACCGGAAAGATAATCAGTGGAATGATGATCCCCAGCAGAGTGACACCAGCTAACTCGACCAGCAGCGATATGCTCAAACTGCCATGCAGCGCCATGCCGCCTTTAAGGCCAATGGTCAGCATCAGCAGCAGGCTCAATATGTCATAAGCGGCTTTGGGAATACTGAGATCAGAGCGCACCACACCGGCAACCACTCCTAGTACAAAAAACATCACCACAATATCCGGCACGGCCAATCTCCTTGATGGGTTTTAAAGCGGTTACTTTAGCGATCCAAAGAGATTGATGAAAACAAATAGACTTTATACAGTCATAGATGATTTTCTATGGTGCTGGCTATGAAAGTACGACAACTCACTTTTCGTTTGCTACAGGTCTATGCCGACGTGGTTCGCACAGGCTCACTGACGGCCACTGCAAATCGGCTCCACCTGACCCAACCCACGGTGTCTCAGCAGTTAAAGCGGCTGAGAGAGATTGTCGGTGAACCAATTGTGAGCCACGAGGAAGGTCGCTTGGTGCCCACTGAGGTTGGTCAGGCGCTTTATCAACTTAGCCAAGATTTGCTTAGCCGTGCCGATGTGTTTAATCAGTACCTGGAAGAGTACAACCGCGGAGGGCGCGGGCATTTCAGTATCGGCTTGGTGAACACCGCGCAATATGTACTGCCACGGCTGTTAGGGCCGTTTGGTCAGGCTAACCCCCAGGTAGATGTCACGGTGGAGATAGGTAATCGCCAGCAGATGCTCAATCGTTTTGAACGCCATGAGGATGACATCTACGTATTTAGTCATCCACCCATTGATGACGATGTGTTAGCCGCGCCTTTTCTGAGCAATCCATTGGTAGTGGTGGGGCCCCAGCATTGTCGTTGGGCAAGCGTAGAGGGTCTCAACATGGACGCACTCAAAGAGGAGCGATTTCTGCTGCGTGAACCGGGCTCTGCGACTCGGCATACCTTTGATGCCTGGCTGTATAATGCGGGTATTGAGCTACGCTCTACCCAGCAGATCGCCAGTAATGAGGCTATTCGGCTAGCGGTGGCGTCAAACATGGGCCTAGCAGTGCTATCTCGCCACGTTGTTGCAGATTCGCCCAACGGTGTCCAAGAACTGCCGCTGCAGGGCTTTCCGCTGAAAAGTCGTTGGCACTTTGTGGTCAGGCGACAACGCCGCTTACCCCCCGCCGCCATTCGTTTTTTGAGCTATGTACAAGGTTCCCTGGCACAAGCGTTTGACGAGCCTGAAGGGGAGATGGCCGTGGCTGAATTGCTTCAAGCCTTAGAGGCTGAACGCTGATGCCTTGACTTACAAACAGCGTCAATTATCCCCGTTAAAAGCGGCCTAGATCCTATGCGCTAAGCTAAGATATTAAGAGAGGGCTTGAGTGAGAACTTAAGAGAGAGCTTAAGATCGCACTCGGTTCATGCTGTCGCGCCTTGATATTCGTCTTGGGTAACCGCTGCAAACGGAGGCAACTATGCTGCTCGAAGGTTCATGCCACTGCCAAGCAGTGACGTTTAGTGTGACGTCACACCACCCTTATCCTTTCAACCGCTGTTACTGCTCCATTTGCCGCAAAACGGCAGGTGGTGGCGGCTACGCCATCAACCTTAGCGGCGATAACGAAACGCTAAAGGTGACGGGTGAAGAGCATATCAGCGTCTATCGCGCGCTTATCAAGGGGGAGCAGAGCACAGGGGAGCGGCATTTCTGCAAACACTGTGCATCGTCGCTATGGGTTTATGACCCCGATTGGCCCGAGCTGGTGCATCCCTTTGCCTCAGCGATTGATACCGACTTGCCGACCCCTCCCAAGAAAACACACATGATGCTGGGAAGCCGGGCGGATTGGGTCGAGGTCAATGCGCAGTTTCAAGACAAATGCTTTGATGAGTACCCGGATGAGAGTCTTGCCGAGTGGCACCAGCGGCTAGGATTGGAGTGCTAGGCCGTTAATGAGGCCGCTTGCTTCGCTTGTGTTGAAAACAGGCTGTTCTACTCTTTTATACGCACTCCATAGAAATGCGACCCATTGGAGTTCAACGTACGGCTTGCAAGGCCTGCCTTGCGAATGGCCAGCCGTGTTCTCGTTTTTTGACAAGGAGGGTGGAAAGATGGAATTTGAAAAATATAAGTCGTGTATTGAAGCGTGTAATGTCTGCGCCGTTTATTGTGATTCTTGCGCTACTGCCTGCTTGCAAGAAGATGATGTGAAAATGATGGCTGAGTGTATCCGTTTGGATCGCCAATGCGCGCAAATTTGCCGCTTGGCAGCTTCCTTCATGGCCCAGGGGAGTGAATACGCCAAGGACATCTGCCGAATATGCGCTGATATTTGCAAAGCGTGCGGTGATGAGTGTGCCAAACACGATGCCGAGCATTGTCAGGAGTGCGCTAAGGCGTGCCATCATTGCGCCAGTGAGTGTGCTGCGATGGCTGCCTAGGTTTTGTACGAAAAAGGCAGCGTAAAAGCCTAAACCTAGATTAAACAAAGCCAGCTTTCATACGTCGTGAAAGCTGGCTTTTTTGTCTTTTCATCTATATCAAAGAGAACGTTCAAAAGAGTGCGTTAAAAAGAGGGGGCCTTCTGCAAAAGGGTGATCACTTCATCATCGCTGGTTTGGGTGAAATCTTGATAGTGAAGGCCAACGGCGATAAAAGGCTCGGGAGTAGCTAAACAGACCAAATCGTCAACCTCGGTAGCTAACTCATCCAATGTGGATTGCGGAGCGACAGGCACTGCCAGAGTAACGGAAGCGGCGCCTGCCTGGCGTAGTGCCCTGGCGGCTGCTTTTGCGGTTCCGCCAGTGGCGATACCATCATCCACCAGTAATACATGACGTTCGCTCACGTTAATGGGCGCCCGGTTACCAATATAGGCCTGACGGCGGCGGGTTATCTCGCTTAGTTGGCGCTCTACTTCAGCTTCAAGATAACGTTCAGAAGGCTGAAAAACCTGCAGCACATCCGCGGTCCATACCACCTGAGGTGGGTCGCCATCGACGACAGCGCCTAGCCCAACCTCGGGTTGCCCAGGCGCGCCAATCTTACGCACGATGACCACATCCAACGGAAGTTTAAGGGCTATCGCTATCTCGTAGGCAACGGGCACACCCCCTCGAGGTAGTGCCAGCACTAGGTCATATCGCGCCCCGGATAATGCGTGGGCAAGCTTTCGTCCTGCTGCTCGTCGATTATCAAAAAGTGCTTGTTGCGTGTGCATGTGTGGCTCCTAAGCGCCAAGCGGCCTAAACCCCAAAAGGATAAGTGTCGGGTACTCCCTGGGGCCTTTCGCTCGGCAGTGGCGTCACTGCGGTGGTCTCATCGAACCACACATAGGCATCAAACTGCTCTGCTAGCGAGGCCTTGAAGTAATGGCTGTAGTACTCGCTTTCCGGACGATAGATGACGCCAATAGCACGCTCCAGGCGTGTTTGGGTTAGCTGTTCTCGAACCTTAGAGTGTTGAGGGTTGCGCAGCTCAATTAAGGCGCGTGGCAACTGTGTTTCATGAAAAATTCGTTCAAAGGAGTCTGCCCGTGACGGCACGATCTGCTTGATCTTCATTGGCGAATCCCAGTTGTCAGCCGCTGCCACGATCCCCGTGTGTGTGCCGAAACCGATTAAAACAGCTTGATCGCCATAGGCGGTGCGGCACAGCTCGCCGATATTGAATTGACCCTGCCAGCCCATTTCAGTGGCCGACGCATTACCGATATGGGAATTATGCGCCCAGACCACTACCTTAGCGTCTGCTCCTTTGGCTTCTATCACCTGCTGTAGCGTATCGAACATGTGGCGGTCTCGTAGGTTCCATGACTGGGTGGAACCACGGTACATAAGCCGATAGTACTGTTCGGCGGCTCTCACTACGCGGGCGTTCTGGGTGGCATTGAAATAGGCTTCTTCGCCCTCCTTGGCCATATACTCAATGCGGTGTTCCAGTAGCGCCTGAAGTTGCTCAACCACTGCCTCTTCGCACGTATCTTGTTCTTCTTGTAATAGGGCGTGACCGTACAAGGCTGGTTCGCTTTGCCAGGGCGTTAAACAGCCATAACGTTGACGGGCCGCTTGAGCGGCTTCCGGGTCGATTCGATCCAGGTAATCAAGCACGGCGAAAAGGGACGCGCGCAGTGAGTAGATATCCAACCCACGGAAGCTGGTACGTTGGCTGAAAGGCAGCTCGGCATTGTGTTGGCGCAACCATTCGGTGAAAGTCGCCACCTCTTCGTTGTGCCACATCCAAGCGGGAAACCGTGTGAAAGCTTGTCGGTCGTCACTTGTTGCAGCGCGATGCCGAACATAGCGGTCGATGTATGCAGCATCCGGCCAATCCGCTTCAACCGCTACAATATTGAAATTGTGCTGTTCGATAAGTCGTCGCGTAATGGCGGCGCGGGCGCGATAGAATTCAGAGGTTCCATGGGACGCCTCACCTAGCAACACAATCTTGGCATCGCCGAAACGATCAAAATGGGCGCCGAATGCGTCTTCCTCTTGCAAACTTGGCAGCGGCTCACAAGCAGCAGCGATGGCCTTGGCTGTTTGCTGGGCGGATGAATAGGGTGCTGTTATCGAGTGATCCATAGGAATCTCCCAGCACACGAACAGGCGAAAAAGCAGCTTAAAAAATACTGACAATTTGAAAATTACGAATAGCTTGAAAATAACTATAGTAAGGAAGAAACAGCTTATCCAAGCATTTATCGCTAAGCTGCGAAATGGCTCCCTAGAAGACGCAGTGCATTAGTAGCGGCGTGTTTTTCGTGACAGCCACCAAACGTCAATGCCAAATGAATATAGCAATGAAAGCAACGCACTAATGGCCAGCAGGCTGGCAACAAGGTGGGAGGTAAGTGGCGTTAACGCCAACAGCAGCGCAACCACCTGCCAGACACATACGGCTTTACGGCGAAAGCTTTCGAACAGCGGTTCTGCAAGCCAGGGGAACGGCCAACTGGCGGCTACAAACAGGTAGCGCATCCCCCCAATCATCAGCACCCACAGGCCCAGAGACTCTAACCGCAGCAATCCTGCGCAAAGTAGCAATATCAGTAGGGCATCCAGCTCCATATCAAAGCGCGCGCCGAACAGTGAGTGGCTTTTGGTGCGCCTGGCAATCCAGCCATCAACGCCATCCAACAGTAGAGCGATCACCGCAATTGCCAACCACTGCCAGATGACCTCTACAAACGCATTGGCGGCGAGCGCACCTGCCAGCAGCGCGACTAATACCGCGCGGGCCAGCGTGACCCGGTTTGCCCAACCCAGTGAACCGTGGGTCCAGAACACCATCACTAAGATAGATATAAACGTGTAGAAGGCCGAGGCAACCCACCAGTTAGCCGAGGTAGCCATTAATTGCGGTAATGCTTTACCCACAGCCATCAGCACCAAGCCGCCCAGCAGTAGCTCTGCAGCGCTATAAAGCCGTTTGGGTAGTGTCATGGATGAGGCATTTGAAAAAAACGGCATGGTGGCTCACGAAGCGGCATCGCTGTCCGCAGTTGAAATAAATGATGCAAGTATTTTTATATGTACCATTCTTGTAGAAGAAGGTAGGGTTGTCTATATGATCAAGGAAAATAGCCTAGTTAGCTTCAAGTGTTGCACATTGTTAATCGAATAATTTCTCTTCAACCGCTACGCTAAAGATGGTGAGCCATTAATGACTGTTCTGCATGAGGCCATTCAAGAGGTGGCCGTCCAGTATGGTAAGGGGCCAAGTCACATAACGAGCAACCTCGCCTTAATGTGCAGCGCCATGGCCCCACGCTACTTTCAATGGAATGAAATAGAGCTCGGTTTAGTTGAGCTTGTAACGAAAAGGATCGCTCATGTCGACGCCTGACGATGTTGGCAAAAAACTATACGTTGGCAAAAACCTTCACGCTGGCAAAAACCGCTGCGCCACCGCCTTCTGGGTGACCAGCCCAGCCCAAGGCGAGTTGCGGGCTGAGCCTCTGGCGACGCCCGCTCAGGATGAAGTGCAGGTACGCACCTTGTACAGCGGTATTAGCCGAGGCACCGAATCGCTGGTGTTTAACGGTCGAGTGCCTGAAAGCGAATTTTCGCGCATGCGCGCCCCTTTTCAGTCGGGTGAGTTTCCCGCCCCGGTCAAGTACGGTTACTGCAGCGTTGGTCGCGTTGAACAAGGGCCGGACGCGCTCTTAGATAAAACCGTCTTTTGCCTGTTCCCCCACCAAGACTACTACACCGTACCTGCTTCAGCGGTGCTTGAAGTGCCTGCCAATGTGCCCGCTAAACGCGCCGTATTGGCCGCCAATATGGAAACGGCCATCAACGGCGTGTGGGATGCCGAGCCCATGCTGGGCGAGCGGATTTGCGTTATTGGTGCTGGTGTCGTCGGTGCACTAGTGGCGTACCTGTGTGCCCAGGTACCCGGCGTCGATGTGCATTTGGTCGATATCAACCCAGCGCGCCGCCAGCTCGCCGAGCAGCTAGGCGTTGCCTTCGCCACACCTGAACAAGCCCCCCATGATCAAGATTGCGTGATCCATGCCAGCGGCCACTCGGCTGGCTTGCGCCAGGCCTTGGAGTTAGTGGGTAGCGAAGGGCGCATTATCGAAATGAGCTGGTTTGGCGAGGGCGACGTCGCGATTCCTTTGGGCGGCGCTTTCCACTCCCAGCGGCTGACGCTTAAAGCCAGCCAGGTAGGCCAACTGCCACCAAAACTTCGCCCACGTTGGGACTACCAGCGTCGCCTTAGGCTCGCGCTGAGCTTACTGGTGGATGAGCGGTTGGATGCACTGATCAGCGGTGAAAGCGACTTTAAACAATTGCCTACGCTTGCTAATACGCTGTTTGGGCGCGGTAGTGTTGAGCTCTGCCATCGGCTGCGATATTCCGCATAACTTGTGTTTTTAAACAATTAATCAGGAGTTTTTATGTTTCGTTTATGCGTTCGTGACCATTTTATGATTGCCCACAGCTTTAACGGCGAGATATTTGGCCCCGCCCAGCGTACCCATGGCGCCACCTATGTGGTGGATGTGGTTTTCCAGCGCCCTGAGCTGGATGAGGATGGCTTAGTGATCGATATTGGCCTTGCCAGCGAAACAGTCAAAGAGGTATTGGCAGGCTACAACTTTCAAAACCTGGATGACGTAAGTGAATTTAAAGGTAAAAACACCACCACCGAATTTATGGCTAAGGTGATTTTCGACCAGCTAGCCAAAGCGATCGGCGAAGGCAAAATGGGCACCACCGCCCAGGGCATTACCCATATGGAGATCAAACTGCACGAGTCTCATGTGGCCTGGGCTAGTTACGAAGGCGCACTATGAGTCGGCGTTTTACCTTGATCGTTGCCGGTGACCCTGCTCAGCGCACCGGTGGCTATATCTACGATGCGCGTATTGTCTCGGCCCTACGTGACCAGGGCTGGGAGATTGACGTCGTGGGCCTGGCAGGCGTGTTTCCTGATGCGGACGCCGAAGCGGCAGCGGCACTAGCTCAAGCGCTTGAGACACTTCCCGACCATGCGGCGGTGGTGATCGATGGCTTGGCCATGGGGGCGCTGCCTGACGTGGTTGCCCAGCATGCAACGCGGCTGGACATTACCGCGCTGCTGCACCATCCCTTAGGCGATGAACTGGGCCTTGATGAGGCTGATCAGCAGCGCTTTCATCGCAGCGAGTTAACCGCGCTGGCTTCTGTGGCACGCACTATTGTCACCAGCCATTTTACCGCTCGGCGTTTGCCGGAACTGGCGGCGCACTACGCCATACCCATCAATGCAGGTGTCACCGTAGTGGAACCGGGCGTGGCCCAGGCACCGGTTAGCCCAGAAGCAGAAGCTGGTGAAACGCTGCGCCTGCTATGTGTGGCAACGCTAACGCCGCGCAAGGGGCAAGATGTTCTGGTTCAAGCGCTAGCGGGAGTGGCCGGTGATCAATGGCAGTGCGACTGCTATGGCGGCGCGCGAGACGCGGCGTTTACACAACGCGTGCAACAGCTGATTGATCAGAACGGTTTACAAAGCAGTGTGCACCTCCACGGCGAGTGCGATAGCGAGACGTTGGAAGCGGCTTACCAACACGCGCACGCATTAGTGCTGCCTTCCTGGTACGAGGGCTATGGCATGGTGGTCACCGAAGCCTTGGCCCATGGCCTGCCGGTGATTACCACCACCGGTGGCGCGCTACGCGACACCTTGCCAGAAGGTGCAGGTTTAAGCGTTGAACCGGGCGATGTTGCGGCGCTTCAAGACGCGTTGAGCCGATTTTGTAACGATGCAGAACTGCGTCAGCAACTGCGTCATGGCGCTGCTCAGGCCCGTGGTCAGTTAAGCGATTGGCAGGCGGCGAGCGAGGCCTTCGCCGCGGCGTTAACAGCGCAAAACCATGCCTCCAATGATTCGCTAACCTTGCGCGCTGGGAGTCAGTTTGAATCCGATTGGCTAACGCTGCGCGAGGCCGCTGATTTCGCCTCACGCAGCCAGCGCCTTGCTCAGTTCGCTTCAGAGTGGTTGGAGGCACGTAGCTCAACGCCGATGATCGCGGATCTTGGCTGTGGCCGGGGGAGCAACATGGGATTTCTGGCCCCGCGTTTTAGCGCCCACCAGCGATGGGAGTTGATTGACCACGATGCCATTTTGTTAGCGCAGGCGCGCCAGCGTGCCGCCGGGTTAAGCGATAGCCAAGGGCAGCCTGTGGCCGTCGAAACGCACTGTGTATCGCTGGAGCCGCTTGACGATGTGCCGCTGGACGATGCGCACCTAGTGACGGCGTCGGCGCTGCTTGATCTGGTTTCTCAGCAATGGATCGAGGCATTAGTGGGGCGCTGTGCCGAGCAGCAACAAGCGCTTCTAATCGCGCTGAGCGTGACCGGAGAGTGGCACTTTATCGATGCCCAGGGCGAGCCGGTGCTGGATGATGAAGACCACTGGCTGCTGGCCATGTTTATTGCACATCAGCAGCGTGATAAAGGCTTGGGCGATGCGCTGGGCGGTCAGGCTCAAGAGGTGTTAGTAGCTACCCTTGAGAAGGCCGATTATCGCATTGAGCAGGACGATACCCCATGGCAACTGACTGCTGGCAACCATGACCAGCAGCCGTTAATGATGGCGCTGTTGGAAGGTTGGGCTGAGGCCGCCACCGAACAAGCCCCTGACGCCGCGGCACGCATTGCCAGCTGGTTGGAGCAGCGCCAGCAGGCGGTGGCCAACGGCGAGCTGGGGATTTGGGTGGGGTACCGTGATCTCTTTGCCATCCCTCCGTTTGCCAAGCCTCAGGAAGAGGCCTAAGCCGATGGGGTTTGCTCAGACGTTGTGTACCCGGCTAGGCGCGTACATTAGCCCATGCCTGCAAAGCTCATGGCTACGGCGGGTGGTGCTCAGTATTGCCTTGCTAGGGGCCGTGTTGTTGTGGGTCGACCCCCGGGCCATCGTGGCGGAAGTGCAGCGCTTCTCGGCTGGGTGGGTAGTGTTGGCGTTAGTCATCAGTACGCTGCAGATCATGCTCTGCGCTTGGCGTTGGCAGTTTACCGCTGGGCTGATTGATGTACCGCTGCGGTTTGCTTATGCCCTGCGAGAGTACTATTTGGCGCTGCTGGTTAATCAGCTGTTGCCCGGTGGAGTACTGGGCGACGCCGGGCGGGCACATCGTCATGCTGCTCAGGCGCAGTCACGCGGTCGCGCTTGGCGAGCGGTCATTATTGAGCGCGCCTCGGGCCAAGTGGCTGTGGTCGTGCTAACGCTCGCGGCATTGCTGCTATCACCGCTCTGGCATGCCGCGCTGGGAGTGTCAGTACTTACTACGGTGGGCTTAGGCGTCGTGGCTGCTCTCGCCGTGGTTATCGCCAGCGGCCTGCTGTTGCGCCAACATATAAGCCATCGGTTGGCACGGCTGCCGCATTGGTGCCAAGCCCTGGCGCGCGACGTTAAACGTGGCTTATGGCGGCGTAATGTATGGCCTCAGCAACTATTCTCGTCGCTGGTCATTGTGCTGAGCTACGGCCTAGTGATGGTGTGTGCGGCGCGGGCAATTGGTGTTGAGCTAGCGGTATTGGAGGTGCTGGCGCTGGCACCGGTGCTGCTATTGGCGATGTTGATTCCATTTTCCGTGGCCGGATGGGGTTTACGGGAAGGCGCTGCGGCTGGTGTCTGGGCGCTGGTAGGACTGCCGCCCGCCCAAGGCGTGGCGGTGTCGTTGGCCTACGGTGTGCTGGTGCTGCTGGCGAGCCTACCAGGTATTTGGGTGGCGCTGAGCCGTCGCGAGAAAGCGCAGCCCTCAGGCGGTGGTATCCCGCAGATGCAGGTCGAACAGCGTGTCGTCTCCACAGCGGAAGGTGCGCGTGGGCGGGCGCAGCGCACTCTCAAGCGTCTGAATGGGCGTCATTTGAAGCCCTGGCCTGCCGGAGCCGATCAGCAGCGGGGCGACCAGCAGGTGCAGCCGGTCAACGGCGCCTGCTTCGATAAACTGAGATACCGTGATACCGCCGCCTTCAATCAGCACACGGGGCAGGCCTTTATCGGCCAGCAGGGTGATGACATCAAGCGGATTGAACTGGCCGTTGGCACCCAGTGGCAGCACGCAACGTTGAACGTGGGCAGGCAGCGTCGTGTTCGCTACCCCAGGCCCCACAATCAGCAGTGTCGGCGCGGCACTGTTACACAGCAGCGCCAAGTCATTAGGGATACGGCCGCGTGGGTCCAGCACCACCCGCGTCGGGTTAGTACCGCTAACGTGTCGCACGGTCAGTTGAGGATTATCGGCGCTGGCGGTGCCCGCGCCCACGACCACCGCGTCAACCAGGGCGCGCAGGCGGTGCAGGTGAACCAAACTTTCATGGCCGTTGATGTAGTGGGAGTGGCCGCTTTCCGTCGCGATGCGACCATCAAGGCTTTGGCCCAATTGAGCCACGACCCAGGCCAGGCGACTGGCCAATGGGGTCAGGCAGTCGAGCAGCTCACGCGCCTCAACACTGACCGGCTGACCCGTTTGCCACTCGCCGCTTGGCGTCACGGTGATCGCCACCTCGCAAGGGCGCCGATGACGCAGAGCCGAGAGCCATTGCCAGGCATCGACCAGCGAAATAGTGCCGCTAGTATTCATAACACTGCTATTAATACCCGTATTGACATGGGAGTCGGGCATGACGCCTCCGCGCTAATAAATCCGCTTCATCATGCGGGCTCTACTTGGTCTAGGGCAAGTAGTTCAGAGCCAGTAGCCCGAGCAACTCGTTCAGCGCGAGCGCGTATCATCCCCCACGCCAGGAAGCCAGGAGGCCTACATGTACCAGATTGAACGAGCTATTTTCGATATCCGTCGCGGATTGCCAGTAGTAGTAAATGCCGGTGAGCAGCGTTTGCTAGTACAGGCACTGGAAGGTAGTGAATCAGTCGAAGCGCTTGCTCGGTTAGCAGGCGCGCGGCCTTCGCTGGTGCTTACCCGTCACCGCTTGGCAGCCATGGGCGTAACGTTAGCCGCTGAAGCCGCCAGCTTGCCGCTCGCGACCAGGATAAGCACCAATGAGCTGCATGGCTTAGCCACGGCGGAGGCGCTGTCGCAACCTGCGGGTGGGCTGCTAAGCGGCTTAAAGCCAGCGGGGTTAGCCGAACTAGGGGCCGTTACGCTGATGCGTCGCGCGCTGTTAATTCCAGCAGCGCTATGTGCTTTTGTCAGCAAAGAGGCCGCTGCGAATATCGAGCAACAGCTAGCAGAAGGGCGGCTACTGCAAGTTACCGCTAAAGACGCTGAGCACTGCTTGGCCGGTGCGCCGGGCATGCTGAAGCGCGTTAGCGAAGCACATATTCCCTTGGAGGATGCCGCTGAAAGCCGCTTTGTGCTTTTCCGTGAGCCGGACGGCTTACGCGAGCATGTTGCCGTCGTTATTGGTAAGCCGGAGAGTTGGGAAGGTGCGGTGCCACTGCGCATGCACTCGGCGTGTTTAACCGGTGACCTGTTTGGCAGTTTACGCTGTGACTGTGGCGAGCAATTACGCAATGCAGTCGCCGATATTCAGGCCATGGGCGGCGGTGTGCTGCTTTATTTGGCCCAAGAGGGGCGAGGCATCGGTTTAGCCAATAAGCTGCGCGCTTACACCTTACAAGATGGTGGCCTGGATACGGTGGATGCCGACCAAGTGCTTGGTTTTGGGGACGATGAGCGCCAGTACGCCGTGGCGGTAGATATGCTCAACGCCCTTGATATTGAGCAAGTGCAGCTGCTGACCAACAACCCGCTGAAAATGGAAGCGCTGCGCCAGGGCGGTATCGAGGTCGTCTCGCGCCAGGCGCTGTACGGCAGCGTTACCGATCATAACCAGCGCTATCTAAACGCCAAGGCCACCCGCGGCGGGCATCTGTTAGAAGACGTACTAAGCGGGCAGCGTTAACCGCCGCAAACGGTCGCGAGCTCAAGCTGCTCCAATCGTGAAGTGGTTTTAGTTGGTTAGCGGCGGTAGGTGGGCAGTTTCTGTCACGACTGCCGCTAACTGGCGGGCATAATGCATTACCAGCCGCTCGCCTAATTCGGCGCTGGCGTGGCTGGCATCACCGGCCACACCATGGGAGCTTAAATCTTCCGCTAACCAGGCAAACGCTGCTGCACCCTCTGCACTCACTAAGGCATTGCCAGCGGGCGCCGCAGGCGGTGTGGCTTGATAGTTATCTAGCTGGACAAGCATGGGTGCCAAATAGCGCATCATGGCAGTTTCGAGTAGCCCACCGTGTAACCCGTAACGCAGCTCATCAGCCTTAATGGCGCCTTCTAACGGTGGCAGCCGCGTGTAGGTGGCTTTTACCACGCGCATTGCATGCCGCCGCCGCAGGGTTAAGCCTGCTAAATCCATCACCGCTTTATTGCCACCGTGGCTATTAAGTAGTACCAGACGACGAATGCCAGCGCGGGCCAGGCTGTCGCCATACGCTTCTAGCGTGGCGATCGCCAATGGCGCTGGCAGGCTCAGCGTGCCTGGGAAACTGGCGTGCTCATCGCTTGCGCCGACGGCAATGGCGGGTAGGCAGATCACATTAAGGTTCGGATCAAGCTCCTGCAGCATGGCGGCTTGCAGACCTTCGCCAATGGTCAGGTCTGTAGCTAGAGGAAGGTGGGTGCCGTGTTGTTCAATGGCGCCGAGTACCAGCACCGCTACCGGGTCGCGTTGGGCGAACTCGGCTAACTGCGGTGCGGTGAGCGTTTGCCAGTGGTGAATCATGAAATGAAAAGCCTTTAGGGTTTAAACATTGTTGTGAACATTGTTCTGAAGCAACTGATGATCCGAGCGGCAGGCGTAGAGATCGCCAGAGGCTAGCTCGTCAGCGCCAGCGCTTAGCCATTCGGTCATCGCTTGCGGCGTTTGCCACTCGGCCCAACGGAAATGGCGCTGCTCTCCAGCGACCACGTTATAGCGATACTCGCCAAGACGACTTAAATGGTTAACACAGTCGTGGTTGACCGCTAATGCACCCGCCACAAACTCCACCGAAAGCGCGGCCACCGGGCTGCTTAGTCCTGCCAGCACCTCTGCTTCAAAGCCTTCAACGTCAATCTTGATAAAGCTGGGCTCACCATACTCTTCAATTAACGTATCCAGCGTGGTGACCGGTACCCGCAAGCGCTGTTCCCAGCGCACTTGGCTAAAGCCTGCATTGCGCTCGCCAATCTGTTCGCGCCATTCGGTGGCCAGGGTGGAAAGCGTCGGGTTGCCGGTGCTAATAGCGATGTCGGCAAAGCCCTCTGTTGGACCAGCCGCCATGGGGAGCAGCGTGATGCTTTTCGGCCTAACCAATCGCTTAAACCACTTGGCGAGATCAGGCTGGGGCTCCAGGGCAATCACTTTTGCGCCTAGCGCATGAAAAGCCGCGCTGCGGTCACCTAAGTGAGCGCCAATATCAAAGGCGATAGTGCCGGGCTGAATAAACGGCTGGTAGAGGCGCTGGAGCCCTCGCTGACGCCCCGGGCGCCAATAAATAAACAGCGAGCGAGCAAGCCCGCCCGCGCTCCGCAGCCGTTGCAGCGCCATGCGCCGCATTAGGCGGGTTTTCTGAATATCTTCATCCGGCATCGGGATACCAGACGTAATTCCATGTTTCACTAACGGGGTCGTCGTTCAGCATGAGTCGCAGGCGAACATCACTGGGTTGGTCGCTTGCGGGCAGCCGAAAGCTCGCTCGCCAGCCGCCATTGGGGAGTGCGGTTACCTGGGGCAGTTGTACCTCGCCCTGGTGGGTGCTGATATCCAGCTCGACAGGTTGGTCGGCGGTGATATCCTCAAGCGCTCCGCCCTGGAAGTCGACAATGAACTGACGCTCCCCTGGCGTCGCCGAGTCCTCTTGCCCCGGCACGCCGGCACTGCCATGGCGGGTGCGGATCACACGGCCAAGGTGGTGCTCTTCCGGCTGCGTGTTGAGCGTGTGCGTCAGGTAGTGGAGGCGACGGGATTCGCCAGCATTTAACGCATCATCCGCGACCCAGTAAGCAACGATATTGTCGTGAGTTTCATCGGGTGTCGGAATTTCGACCAGTTCCACGAGGCCCGGCCCCCACGCATCTAACGGTACCACCCACTGACTGGGGCGGCGGTGGTATTGGGCTTCGATATCCAGGTAGCGGTTAAAGTCACGCTCCCGCTGCATCAAGCCAAATCCTTGGGGAGAGCTATCAGCAAAAGTCGAGGTGCGTAGCTGTGTTGGGTTGGTGAGCGGGCGCCAGATCCACTCGTCGTTACCGGTATGCATCAGCAGGCCGTCGGAGTCATGTACCTGGGGGCGGAAATCATCGGGACGCTCACGGCTTGCCTCACCGTAAGTGAACATACTGGTGAGCGGCGCAACCCCCAGCTTGGCAATGTCTTCGCGGGCAAACAGTTCCGCTTCCACCTCTACCTGCGTTTTTTCACCGGGTTCAATAATAAATCGATAGGCACCGCTGACAGAGGGGCTGTCCATTAACGCTAATAGCTCAATCTGTTTGGCGTCTGCGCTGGGTTTATAAAGCCAAAATTCGCGAAACGCCGGAAACTCCTCACCTTCAGGCGAGGCGGTGTCGATCGCTAGCCCGCGGGTGGATAGTCCGTATGCTTGGTCGCGCCCCACTATGCGGAAGTAGCTAGCACCGAGAAAAACGGCAAACTCGTCGGCGTACTCTTCATTATTTAGGGGGTAATGCAGACGAAACCCGGCGTGGTCACTGCCAGATAAATCGTGCTCTTTCAGCTTTTCGGCATTGCCATCATAGGAGTAGTCTTCCGCCGAAAAGGGAAGCGGGGAGGCTGTGTCGTTTTCGATCACATTGAGTGCAACCGGGGTTTGAAAGAGAAAGCCGCTGTGAAATAGCTGGAGGCTAAAGGGACTCTCATTGCGCCAATAGGCGTGATCAGGATCAAAGCGAATTTGCCGGTAGGTATCGTAATTGAGTTCACGTAATACCTCAGGCAGCGTCTCTTCAGGGGCTTGATAAGGCGCTTCAGCAAGCTGTTGGGCGCGCTCAATGACGGCGCTGAAATGTTTGTCGTCGTCGGCATAGGCGGTTGAAGCCACCGCACAGCCGAGTACAACTATCCATTTACTCGCTATCCACTTACCAGCTTGCCAATTACCAACCTGCCACCTGCAAACACGGCTAAAACGCATGGGCGAAATCCTTATCGAGTGAAGGCCTGCAAAACGTTTGGCAATAAGCCAAGCAGTACGTGAAATTTTTACACAATAACTATACGATTGCATGCGGACGTACAGGATTATTGCGTTCTATTCCTTGCTCTTTTCTCTTGCGCTTGGGTACACACTCTTAAAGACCGAACATGGAGAGGTCGTACTTCAGACACTGTAAGCTAAAGCAGGTACAAATGAGAATGCGATGATTCGAATATTATTAACGTCCTTACTGCTGAATGTCCTGCTCGTTGCGCCGCTATGGTGGCGGTTTGGAGAGATCGGTGCCCATTTGATCGCTTGGGAGGCGTTTATCATTGCGCCCCTTATGCTGGTGCTCCCCGTCGGTCAGGCGCGTCGTTTCGCCGGTGTTGGGTTTGTCAGTTGGATCATGTTGGCGACGGCTGTGAATTTAGGCACTGCCGCTACTCACATGGCGTTTGCCCGGCCACTCAACCTCTATCTTGACGTACCTTTGCTGCGCTCCATTTATCACTTATTAGTAGGTAATGTAGGTCAGTTTTTGGCGGTTTGCGCAATGCTGGCAGGGGCTGCCGTGCTGCTTGGTATCGCCCTAGGCTTAGTGAGACTACTACTTCCTCCCGTCACTTACTCGATTAAACGGCTGCCCGGTGTCGCTGCGTTGACGCTATTAGTCATTGCCACCATCGGTACCGCACTTGAACTTAACGGTGTGCGGCTGGTGGATAGCGCCCGTTTGCCGATGGTCAACAGCACACGGTTTCAATGGCAGCAAATGGCCGATACTCACGCCGCGCGCTTGGCCTTTACCGTGCAACTGGAGGCAGCGCCGCTGGAAAGTCAGCGGTTACCTGGGCTCGATGGACACAATGTGCTGCTCACCTTTATTGAGTCTTATGGCGTCTCTGCGCTGGATAATCCCCGTTATGCGGACGTTCTGCTGCCGACCCTTGCCGATATGCAGCAGCGGCTAGAGGAGCGCGAGCTTCATGTTGTCTCTGGGTTGTTGGAATCGCCGATTCGTGGCGGGCAATCCTGGCTTGCCCACGCAACAGCGTTAAGCGGTCGTTGGATTGATAACCAGCTGTGGTACCAGTTGATGTTAGACAGCGACCACTCCACCTTGATTGATGATTTCAGTGCTACCGGCCAACGCACGCTGGCCGTGATGCCGGCTATTTCTATGGCATGGCCGGAAGGGGAGGCTTACGGCTTCGATCAAATTGTCGCGGCAAAGGATATCGACTACGCCGGACCTGCGCTCAACTGGGTGACCATGCCCGATCAGTTCACCCTCGACTATACTCAGCAACACTTGCTGGGTGAGTCGCCGGTGTTTGCTCAACTGACGTTAATCTCTAGCCATGCCCCGTGGACGCCTATTCTGCCGGTGATTGAAGAGTGGTCTTTGATTGGGGATGGCAGCATTTTTGCGCCCTGGGAGAACGCTGGCGACCCGCCAGAAGTACTGTGGCAGGACATTGAACGTATTCGCGACCACTATGCCTGGTCGGTGGACTACGCTGTAAAAGTGGCCGGACGCTGGGCCGAACGAGTGGTGGATGACCATACCTTGATGATAGTGCTGGGTGATCATCAGGCCGCGCCATTGATTACCGGCGACGATGCCAGCGCAGCGGTACCGGTGCATATTGTTAGCGGGAACCCGGCGCTATTGGCGCCGTTTATAGAGCGTGGCTTTATTCCCGGCACGCTACCCGTGCTGGAGCAGGCAAGTAACGCGCCCAGGATGAGCCAACTGCGCCACTGGCTGCAGGAGGATTTTGGTGAGTTAGCAGATAATGCAAACACTCGCCCGGATACAAGGACGACCACAAGGACGCAGCAATGATCCAACCGGTAATTTTAAGCGGTGGCAGCGGCACACGGCTGTGGCCGCTTTCCCGAGAGCAGATGCCCAAACAATTTTTGCGCTTAACCTCGTCTCAAAGCTTACTGCAGCAAACCCTAAGCCGCTTAGCCGGGTTAACCGATGCAGCCCCAATGCTGATGGGCCACCATAGCCACCGCTTTTTAATGGCCGAACAGCTGCGCGAAATGAATCAAGCCGCCACCGTGGTGCTCGAACCTGAAGGCCGTAATACTGCGCCAGCGATTGCCTGTGCGGCGCTGCTAGCACGCCACTCAGGCGATGACCCACTGCTGCTGGTACTGCCCGCTGACCATGTGATTGGCGATGTAGAAGCTTTCCAGCATAGCGTGTCACTTGCCCAGCCGTTAGCCGAAGCGGGTTATCTCGTTACCTTTGGAGTAGTCCCGACACAGCCTGAAACCGGCTATGGCTATATTGCCTGCGGCGAGCCGCTGGAAGGCGGCCATCATCTTGCGGCCTTTATTGAAAAACCCAATGCCCAGCGTGCCGCTGAACTGGTCAAAAGCGGTGATTACTTATGGAACAGCGGTATGTTTCTGCTGCGCGCCTCAAGCTATCTGGGTCAATTAAAACGGTTACAGCCGGCAATGCTGGAAGCCTGCCAGGAGGCGGTTAACAGCGCACACCGCGACTTGGATTTTCTGCGCCTGGGCGAAGCAGCGTTTGGCCGTTGCCCGGCTGACTCCATCGACTACGCGGTGATGGAGCACTGTGAGCATGCCGCCGTGGTGCCCTTGGCCGCTGCGTGGAGTGATATCGGCAGTTTTGATGCGCTATGGGCAACCGTTGAGCCTGACGCAGCGGGCAATGCCAGTAAAGGTGATGCCTGGCTAACCGATACCCAGGGTTCACTGGTGTTTGCCGAGCACCGCCTTGTGGCAACGCTCGGCGTGCAGAACCTCATCGTCGTGGAAACATCGGATAGCGTGTTGGTGGCCCACCGCGACCAGGCGCAGCAGGTCAAGCAACTCGTGGCTTCGCTTACTCAGGCGGGGCGCAGCGAGCCCTGTTCGGCGCCCCAGGTGCAGCGACCTTGGGGCAGCTTTCAGGCGATGGACAGCGGCGAGCGCTATCAGGTCAAACACATTACCGTGAAGCCCGGCGGGCGGCTCTCGCTGCAGCGCCATCATCACCGCGCTGAGCACTGGGTTGTGGTGAGAGGCACAGCGCAGGTAACGCTTGAAGAGCGCAGTTTTCTGGTCAGCGAAAATCAGTCGACCTATATTCCCATCGGTGCGCTACATCGGCTGGAAAACACCGGCAAAATCCCCCTTGAGCTGATTGAAGTGCAGTCAGGGAGCTACCTGGGCGAAGATGATATCGAGCGCTTGGATGATGTTTACGCCCGAGACAACAACGAGTGAGGGTAGCTTACCAAAGCCAGCTAGCAGGGCGTGCGGGAGGGCGGCCCTTACGTACATCGATCCAACCGAGCACGCAGCGCACGCCCAACCATACCGCGAGCAGCGGCCAGAGCAGAGTGCCGATCATGACAATGCTGAGCAAAAAGGCGATGCAGGCATACAGGGTGCCGATCCAGAACGTGCGGATTAGGTAACGGTAGTGCGGCTGTAGCCACGGTGCGGCGTCTTTGCGGTAGACATAGGCGATCACCACGCCAATCAGCAGGGTGATATTGGCAGTGACAATACCCGCCAGGAATAGCGCATAAATAATCTGCGGCGGGCGTATCTCATCCCGAGATAAAACGTTTTGGGTCATCAGTAAGCTCTGGTTAATAAAGTCGACGCACTAATAAAGGCGATAGTCGCGGTAGTTAGCTAGCCTTTGCTGCTCTTGGACCACTTTACGGTAGCGCTTGTACTCCCACTGATACTGCGCAGGTTCCAAGCTTATTGCGGCTTCCACGCTGGCATTCACACCGGTGGCAGACGTTTGGTCATCGGGGCTGTAAACACGCTCATCGGCATCGAGAAAATAAATCTCAAACCCGCTGCCGGGTACCCGTAGCGCGACCCCAGTGATCACACGTGCCTGGGTGCGGGCTACTAGTTTGGGCAGCAACGTGGCGGTATAGGCATCGCGACCAAAGAAGGGCGCGAAAACGCCGCTGCCCCAGTCGGGTTCCTGGTCGGGCAGTATGCCAATCGCCTCGCTGCGCTTAAGCGCTTTGAGCAGTGCTGCAACACCGCGGGGGTTGGTGGGCACCAAGCTCGCCCCCATGCGTTCACGGCCATGGCGAATCACCGGATCAAGATCGCTAATTTTTGGGGGCTCGTACATGGCGGTAAACGGGAAATGGCTCGATAGCCAGAAGTTAAGCACTTCCCAGTTGCCGAAGTGCGGGGCGAGCACAATAACACCGCGGCCTTCGTTGCGGGCGTTATCAAGTTTGTCGCGGCCGTGTATCGCTAAAATGCTGGTTTCTACTCTATTTGGCTCCGCCATCCAGGCGTGGCCTAATTCCAACATGGTAGCGGTTGAGTGCCGTAAACTCTGCCGGGCAAGGGTTTGACGTTCAGCGTTAGAGAGGTTGGGATAAACGACCGTCAGGTTGCGCTCGGTTACCTCTCGCTCACGCTTATTGAAACGGTAAACCACTGGGCCCAGTACTGATGCCATGCGCCATAGCCGCTTAAGCGACCAGCGTGATAGCTGGCGCCATAGCCAGCTAATCGCACTGGCTTTTGAAAAACGGCGTTGGGTATCACCCGTTTGTTGCTTCATATCTAAAACAACCAGGTATCTACGTTGGAAGGGGCGCGTTTCTCTTGCAGCCCTTTGAAGCCTTTAACGCAGCGGATAATCAGCCAGACGGCGAGGGCCAGCAGCAACGGGAAGCCGATCAAGATGAGCGTCAAGAACGAAAAGACAATGCCGTAGACTAGCCCTATCCAGAACGTGCGGATCTGATAGCGGTAGTGTTCGTCTAGCCATGCAGGGCCTTTGCCTTTATAGACGTAGGCGATGATCACACCGATAAGCGACGTAAAACCGAGGAAGAAACTGGCCAGATAGAGCGCATAGTTCACCATTGCCATGGTGGTGTCGGGCTGTTGGGGGCGCTCTTCGCTGACAACGTTGCCTTCTAGTGGCGCCTCATTGGCGTTATCTTGCATAACATTTCCTTTCGGTAAATCGCTATAAGTGCTGAGCAGGCAATGCTGAAGTAGGGATACAAAGCACCCTCAGCAGAGGTTGCCCCGGCGCACTATGATAGCGTGCGCTATTCGCCTTATCACTAACGAACATTGGGCACTAACGCGCAGCGGGGCGGCAAATCTCGAGTAGATTGCCGTCTGGGTCGCGCAGGTAGATCGACTCAATGGGGCCATTGGCGCCTTGGCGAGCAACGGGACCCAACTCTACATCGATAGCCAAGGCGTCTAAGTGTTGCTTAAACTCATCCAGCGGCAGTTGGCAACGCAAGCATAAATCCAGGCTGCCGGGTGTTGGGGTTGCTGAGATGGGGGCAATGTCGGTGTCGGTTTGATGCAGACGCAACGCGGTATCACCGAGCATTAAATCCACCCGTTGAGCATCGCGGTAGCGTACATCTAAGCCTAAAACACGTGAGTAAAAATCGACGGCGCGACCCATGTCGGTCACGGTAACTACAAGATGATCCAGACCTGATAGCATGCCACTTTCCTTAATACATAACGATAAGCCAGAGAATACGATGATGCGCCGCTGTCCGCTCTGTGCGGAATCCACTACTGCGCTCTACCACCGGGATCGGCGTCGTGACTACTACCAGTGTGCCACGTGCAAACTGGTATTTGTCCCCCCTGAGCAGCATTTGAGCGCCGCTGCAGAAAAGGCCGAATATGATAAACATCAAAACTCGCCGCATGATACGGGATATCGACGCTTTCTAGGGCGTTTATTTACCCCGCTGTTAGCGAAGCTCGCACCCAATGCCCGCGGGCTCGATTTTGGCTCCGGGCCGGGGCCGACGCTATCCGTCATGTTCGCCGAGCACGGTTTTCAGATGGCGATTTACGACCTCTATTATGCCCCTGATACCGCGGTTCTCACCCAGACGTTCGATTTTATCACTGCCACAGAAGTGGTGGAGCATTTGTCGCAGCCTGGCCAAGTGCTGGAACAACTGGCCGAACAGCTCGCGCCCGGTGGTTATCTTGGGCTGATGACCAAGCGCGTTTCTATCCCTGACGCCTTTGCTCGCTGGCACTATATTAGCGACCCCACCCATATCAGCTTTTTTAGTGAAGAGACCTTTCGTTGGTGGGCACAAAAGAATAGTTTAGTAGTGGAATTTCCTGGGCCAGACACGGTTATTCTACATAAAACGCTAAGGTGAATAATTGTAACCTTAGAAAAGCATTGACTTTGCACCCTTGAGGGCAATAATTGCGCGCCGCTATCCCTGCCTGACTCGATGTGCCAGGTGAGATAACGGTCGTTGTGAAATCGCTCAGTCGCGTTTTTCACGCCTGTTTTTCACCACTTTTAGTCAAGACGAGGTTTTCATGTCGCGGCAACTGCTAGCCATGGCGCTGGCGCCCCTATTAGGGCTATTCATTCTCGGGATAGGCAACGGTTTTCTTGCCACCTTAATTACCGTGCGCCTCGATGCCGCCGGTGAATCGGCGACGGTGATCGGTATTGTCTCGTCGGCTTATTTCATCGGTTTGGCGTTGGGCGCAATGGTAAATGATCGCCTGTTGCTGCGTATTGGCCATATTCGCGCTTACGGCAGTTTTGCCTCGTTAGTGGCCGTGACGGTATTACTACAAGGCTTGTTCTTCGACCCCTGGGCCTGGTTTGCGCTGCGTTTAATCGGTGGCTGGGCGACCGTCGGGGTGTATCTGGTCATTGAGAGCTGGCTACTGACGGCTGGCGATCAAAGAGTCCGCGGTCGCCTGTTGGCGCTGTATATGATTTCGCTTTACGCCGCGGGGGTGCTGGGTCAGTTGCTGCTAGGCGTGACGAATGCCATGGGTGTTACTGCGCCCTTTATGGTGATTGGCCTACTGGCTTCGCTCTCTGTACTGCCCATGGCGATGATTCCCCGCGTATCGCCAATTATCGAGCACGCCGAGCCGCTTCCCCCGCACCGCTTGATTACCCTGACGCCCACCGGCGTGATGGGTAGTTTAGGCTCGGGTATGGTCGTCGCCGCGGCCTACACGCTGTTGCCACTCTACCTGCAGCGTAATGGTATGAGCGTGAGTCAGGTGGGCCAGATGATGGCGGTACTCATCATGGGGGCCATGTTGCTGCAATACCCGATTGGCCGCTGGTCGGATCGCCATGACCGACAAATGGTGCTGATCGCCATTAGCGGTTTCTGTGTGCTTATCTCCGCGGCGATGCTCTGGTTACCTCTTTCGACACCCCTATTGGCAGTGCTGCTGTTCCTGCTCGGCGGTGGCGTCTTTGCCCTTTATCCAGTGGCCGTAAGCCACGCTGCCGACCGTGCGCCTGCTGGGGCCCTGGTGCGGATGAGTCAAGGCTTGCTGTTGATCAACTCGATTGGCGCTACCATCAGCCCACTGATGATTTCCCCGGTGATGACGGCAATGGGAGACGCGGGTCTGTTCTGGGCCTTCGGTTCGCTAAGCCTGTTCTTTGTGATGTTCTTCTCCTGGCGTCGTCATGTACGCCCAGCACCGGTGCCCGTAGCTCCGTTTACACCGACTACGCCAATGACCGCTGCCGGTGCCGAACTGGTGGTTACCGAGGAGCTAATGCAGGGGGCACTGGAGCACGAACACCTAGAAGACCTTTCTGAAGCCGTTTGGGATGTCGATGCCGCCGAGCCGGTAGTCGGGCCGCCCGCAGAAGATGAGAGTCATATCACCTACTATGATGATGTAGAGCAAGTAAGTGAGCGAAAATAAAACCAAGAGGGGACGTTATCGGTAGCGGCTGATACCTTGGGCTAATGGTGTAGGCGGGAGAGTGTTACTACTATCGTAGGCAAACTTTCAAACAATTGTTTAACTCCAGCCCGAGGTTCGCTATGAATGTTTACGCCGCGCCGGTACGCGATTTTCGCTTTGTGCTCGAAGAGCTACTAGCGCACCGCTCGCTTAGTCTACCGGGCTTTGAAGAAGCCACGCCAGACTTGGTCGAGGCGGTACTTGAAGAGGCCGCAAAACTGGCCGGTGATGTCTGGGGGCCACTTAACAAGATTGGCGATCAGCAGGGGGCCAAACGCCATGCCGACGGCAGTGTAACGACCCCGGAAGGCTTCGCAGCGGCGTATCAAGCTTATGTCGAGGGGGGCTGGAACGGTATCGGTGTATCAGAAGCGCTAGGCGGTCAGAACCTGCCCGAAGTGGTTGCCAGTGCAGTGCAGGAGATGCTTCACGGTGCCAATATGGCGCTGGGGCTCTGCCCGATGTTGACCGCTGGCGCTATCGAAGCACTGGCGCATCACGGCAGCGATGCGCTCAAAGCGACCTACTTGCCCAAACTGGTGGAAGGCACCTGGACGGGCACCATGAATCTCACCGAATCCCAAGCCGGGTCGGATCTCTCCCAAGTGCGCACCCGTGCGCTGCCTGAAAACGACCACTACCGAATCAGCGGCCAGAAGATCTATATCACCTGGGGCGAACACGACGCCGCCGAGAATATTATCCACCTGGTGCTGGCCCGTAAGCCCGATGCCCCGGAAGGCAATAAAGGCATCTCACTCTTTTTAGTGCCCAAGTTCCTGGTTAACGAAGATGGCTCACTGGGCGAGCGCAACGATGTCACCTGTGCCTCTATTGAGCACAAACTGGGCATTCACGGCTCGCCCACCTGCACCCTGAGCTTTGGCGAAAATGGCGGCGCGATTGGCTACTTGGTCGGTGAAGAGGGGCGTGGTCTTAATCACATGTTCACCATGATGAACGAGGCGCGCCATAAAGTCGGTATACAGGGCATCGGCGTGGCCGAACGTGCCTGTCAGCACGCCTTTGCCTATGCCCTCGAGCGTCGCCAGGGGCGTTCTCCGAAAACGCGTGGCGGCGCCGAGTGCAGCATCAGTGATCACTTGGACGTACGCCGTATGCTGCTTTCGATGCGTGCGCGTACCGATGCGCTGCGCGCGCTGGCACTGTACTGTGCCGCTGAGCTTGATACCGCCCGCCACGCGGAAAGTAATGAAGCCCGCCACGCCGCTCAGGCTCGCGCTGATATCCTAATTCCGGTGATCAAAAGCTTCTCAACTGATCAAGCCGTGGATATTGCCTCCATGGGCATTCAGGTGCACGGCGGGATGGGCTACGTGGAAGAGACCGGTGCCGCCCAGCTACTGCGCGATGCCCGGATTGCTCCCATTTACGAAGGCACCAACGGTATTCAGGCGCTCGATTTAGCAGGCCGAAAGCTTCAGCGTGACAACGGCGAAGCGCTTACCGCGCTCCTTCACGACGCTGCTGCAACCGTGGAGCAACTCAACGCCGACCCTGCACTTGGAACATTGGGCCGTGGCTTGGCGGCAGGTTTGGAAGACTTAAAAGCCGCCCAGGCCATTGTGTTGGAACAAGGCTCTGACCCTGAAAAAGGCGCAGATGCGGTGCAGGCTTACGCTACGCCGTTCCTTAACTTGGCAGGGCATGTACTGTGCGCGTGGCAGATGGGGCAGTCGGCATTAAGCGCCCAGGCGGCAATTAACAGCGGCAACAACGATCCCTTCTATACTGCCAAGATGCGCAGCGCCGAGTTTGCCATCACCCAGTGGTTACCAGTAGGTCGCGCCCAGCGTGCGGTAATTGAGGCGGGTATGCAGTGTTTAAGCGAGTTTGAGGTTTATTGACGCTAATGTATTAGCCAGCACCGCCGCCCTAGAGGCGGCGGTGCTGTTTTCAGTCCATCAAAACAAACATTTAAAACGAACGCTTTTAATAACATCAACAAAATCAGGAGCCGACCATGAACACCATTTTCGAGCAAGGCTTGCCCAAAACCACCGCTAACCACGTACCGCTTTCACCGCTGACCTTTATTGAACGCTCCGCGTCGATCTATCCCGACTACCCGGCGGTGGTTCATGGCAGTACGCGACGTACGTGGGGCCAATCCTGGGCGCGCTGCCGCCAGCTTGCTTCCGCCTTGCAACAGCGGGGCATCCAGCCAGGTCAAACGGTGGCGGCGATGCTGCCTAATATCCCAGCAATGTTCGAGGCGCACTTTGGCGTGCCGCTGGCGGGTTGCGTATTGAACACCCTGAATATTCGTCTGGATGCAGAGGCGATCAGCTATATGCTGGAGCACGGCGAAGCCAAAGCCATTCTGGTCGATCCCGAGTTTGCTGAGGTCATCCAGCAAGCCGTTGCCCAGCTAATCCACAAGCCGCTGATCATTGATGTTGCCGATGTAGAGTTTCTCGGCGACACGCAAGGCATTGGTGAGATCGAGTATGAGGCGCTGCTTAACGAGGGCGACGCCAATTTTGCCTATCAACTGCCTGCGGATGAGTGGGATGCGATCTCGCTTAACTACACCTCTGGCACCACCGGTAAGCCCAAGGGCGTGGTTTATCACCACCGCGGCGCTTACCTCAATGCGGTGAGCAATATTATGGAGTGGGCAATGCCCCACCACCCGATCTACCTGTGGACGCTGCCGATGTTCCACTGCAACGGCTGGTGCTTCCCGTGGACGATTGCCGCCAACGCCGGGGTCAACGTGTGCCTGCGCCGCGTCGACCCGAAAAAGATCATGCAGCTCATTGCCGAAGAGAAGGTCACTCACTTCAGCGGGGCGCCTATTATTCTTAATGGCTTAGTGAACCTGCCCGCGGAAGATAAGCGCCAGTTCGATCACCCCGTCAAAGTCACCACTGCTGGTGCTGCGCCACCCGCCTCGGTGATTTCCGGGGTCGAGAAGCTAGGCATTGAAGTGACCCACGTGTATGGCCTAACCGAAGTGTATGGTCCGGTGACCGTCTGTGCCTGGCGGGAAGCGTGGGATGAACTGCCGCTGGAAGCACGGGCCAAAATAAAAGCCCGCCAGGGCGTGCGTTACCACATGCTCGAAGCGCTGTGCGTGGCTGACCCGCTCACCATGGAGCCAGTACCCAAGGATGGCCAGACCATGGGTGAAATACTGATGCGTGGCAACAATGTCATGAAGGGCTATTTAAAGAACCCGGAGGCCACCGAGCAAGCGCTGGACGGTGGCTGGTACCACACCGGCGATTTGGCGGTTTGGCATCCGGATGGCTATATCGAAATCAAAGACCGCTCGAAAGACATCATTATTTCCGGTGGAGAGAACATCTCGACCATCGAAGTGGAAGACGCCATTTACGGCCATCCCGCCGTTGAAGAGGCAGCCGTGGTCGCCAAGCCTGACGAGAAGTGGGGCGAAACGCCCTGTGCGTTTGTGAAGCTCAAGGTGGGCTACGGCGAAGTCACAGAGGCGGATATTATCGCCCACTGCCGTGAACATTTGGCGGGCTACAAAGTCCCTAAAACAGTCATTTTCAGCGAGCTACCGAAAACATCAACGGGCAAGATACAAAAATTCGTCTTGCGTGAAGAAGCTAAAAATCATTAACCATCCTTAATAGTAATAAGCACTAGCGGTGATAACCGCCAGTAGTGATAGCCGCTAGTATTGATAATCAATAGAGGAGAGCGTGCATGAGTGACCAACAAATTGGCGTAGTGGGCGCCGGTACCATGGGGCAGGGGATTGCCCAGGTAGTGGCTGCCAGTGGCTTTAACGTGCGCCTTTACGATGTGGCCGAAGAGCAGCTTGGCCGCGCCAAGGCGAATATCGATAAAGGCTTGGGTAAATTGGTCACTAAAGAGAAAATCAGCGAGGCGGATAAAAGTGCCGCTCTCGCCCGTCTATCGACCACTACCACACTCAATGCTCTTAGCGACTGCGCGATCATTATCGAGGCGGCCCCCGAACAGCCCGAACTCAAAGAGAAGCTGTTTCGCGATCTTAGCCAAATGAGCAGCACGGCTATTTTAGCCTCCAACACCTCGTCGCTGTCACTCACCCGCCTCGCGGCGGTATGCGAGCACCCTGAGCGCGTGGTGGGCATGCACTTCTTCAATCCGGTGCCGGTGCTCAAACTGGTGGAAGTGATTCGCGCCGAGCAAACCTCGGACGCTACCGTGACCGAGATTGAAACGCTTGCAAAGGCGCTGGGCAAAACCGCCGTGCCGGTAGGTGATGCGCCGGGCTTTGCTGTGAATCGCCTGCTGGTGCCCATGATCAATGAGGCAGCGTTTATCGTGCAGGAGGGCACCGCAACGCCGGAAGCGGTTGATAACGCCATGAAGCTAGGCGCGGCTCACCCCATGGGGCCGCTAGCGCTGGCGGATTTGATTGGGCTGGATGTTTGCTTGGCGATCATGGAAGTGCTTCAAGAGGGCTTTGGCGACCCGAAATACCGTCCCTGCCCACTGCTTAAACGCATGGTCGCCGCGGGCTATCTAGGCCGTAAAAGTGGTCGCGGTTTCTATCACTACGGCTAACTTAATAATAATTTGAAACAATGATTTATCAGATTGAGTTGTCAGTGGTCGCTAATTAGCTGCGAGGGTAGGTTGAAACGAGGGTCTTTTGTCATGGATGACAAAAGTAGCGCCCAGGGATGGGTTTACAGCGCCCTCGTGGAAACCTGCCCTTGATGCCTAGAGGTATAGATTGTCAATTGTAAGAACCCGATAAGAAGTCATTGCCACTCAACCAAGCGTTCGCTAGGGTTGAGTAGTATTCACTTTCATGTTCAATAATAAATCGAATAAGGAGTCCGCCATGAGCGAAGCAGTGATCGAGAAGGTTGATAACGATGGGATGGTGCGACTGACCATCAATCGTCCTAAAGCGCTGAATGCCCTTAACAGCGAAGTGCTTGCCGCGCTGGAAGCACATTTGGTTGAGCTTGAAGCCCACCCGAACCTACGTGCCGTGCTAATTACCGGTGCGGGCGAGAAGTCCTTTGTGGCGGGTGCAGATATCACTGAAATGCGTGAAAAAACACCTGAAGAAGCGCGGGCCTTTGCCAGCCAAGCGCTGCGTACCATTAAACGCCTAGAGACACTCCCCGTGCCGGTGGTCGCGTTGGTGAACGGGTTTTGCCTTGGCGGCGGCTGCGAACTGGCACTGGCCTGCGACTGGGCCGTAGCCAGCGATAACGCGGTATTCGGCCAGCCGGAAGTGCTCCTGGGCGTCATCCCCGGCTTTGGCGGCACCCAGCGTCTGCCACGCCGTGTTGGCCCTGCCATGGCGATTGACCTGGTCACTACCGGGCGCAAAATCGATGCCCAAGAAGCGCTGCGTATCGGCTTAGTGAACCGTGTGATGCCGCAAGCGGAGCTGGAGAGCTACGTTGAAGAACTCACCAAGCAACTCAAAGGCAACGGCCCACAGTCAGTGCGCGGCGCCAAGCAGGCAGTTCACGACGGCATGGATCAAGACCTTGATAGCGCACTAGCGCTGGAAACCAGCCTGTTCGCCTTCTGCTTTGCCGGTGACGAGCAGAAAGAAGGCATGGCGGCATTTGTCGAGAAGCGCAAACCGAACTTCTAAGGTTTGATTAATTACAGTTTTACTTATTTAGGGGGTGGCGCTTGCGCCACCCCCGTTTTATTCTCGAAAGCTAACTGTTCCTTTCAAGAGAGCCGCCACTATGCAATGGGCCGCATTTATTCTCGCCGCGCTTGGTTTCGCTTATTTACCTGGGCCTGCAATGCTATATACCGCAGCGCAAACGTTGGGGCGCGGCCGACGGGCAGGGTGGTTAGCGGTCATCGGTGTGCATATGGGGTGTTATGTGCATGTGGTGGCCGCCGCGCTAGGATTAGCGCTGCTGTTTGCGGCGATTCCCCCTGCCTACATCGCCATGAAAATAATCGGTGGGCTCTACCTGCTCTGGATGGGACTGCGGCTATGGCAGCAGGGCATTCGCACCCACGGCGAAGAGATGCCGCTGGCAACCACGAAACGTGTGCTTCGCGACAGCTTTCTGGTGGAGATGCTCAACCCTAAAACCGCGCTTTTCTTTGTCGCGTTTCTGCCCCAGTTTGTGCAGCCCGAGAGCGCGATGCCGGTAGCATGGCAACTGCTCTGGCTAGGTATCGCCACCAATGTGCTGTTTTCATCTGCGGATGTCATGGTGGTGCTACTTGCGAGTCCTCTACGCCAATGGCTACAAAAATCCCACGGCTCCTCTCGGCTCATCCAGCGCATTGGCGGTGGCGTATTAATGGGATTAGGGGGCAATACCCTCGCTCAGGCGGCACGTTAAAGATTGATCGGCTACTTCAAATTTCACATACAAGGAGCGCTGTATGTTTGATCTCTATATCGCTAACAAGAACTATTCCTCTTGGTCGCTGCGCCCCTGGGTGTTGATGAAAGTAATGGAGATTCCGTTCAACGAACATCTCATGCCTTTTGAAGGCGGCTTTGGCGCTAGCCATGACGTTTACACCCGCTTTTCGCCATCGGGCTTAGTGCCTTGTTTAGTGGATAGGGAGAGTGATCTGGCGGTGTGGGATTCGCTGGCGATTGTTGAATATTTAGCCGAGCAACACGCTAACGTCTGGCCGAGTGATAAAACCGCCCGCGCCTGGGCGCGCTCTGCCACGGCTGAAATGCACAGCGGCTTTGGCGCCCTGCGTGACGAGTGTTCAATGAACTGCGGTGTGCGGGTGGCATTGAATGGCTTATCGGCCAATCTCAAGGCCGATGTGAACCGCTTAGATGCGTTGTGGCAACAGGGAATTGAGCGCTTTGGCGGGCCGTTTTTAGCGGGTGAGCACTTCTCCGCGGTAGACGCGTTTTATGCCCCTGTGGCGTTTCGCGTACAGACATTCAAGCTGCCGGTGAGTGAGAAATCCCAGGCCTATGTCGAACGCCTGTTAGCGCTGCCTGCCATGCAGGCCTGGTATCAAGCCGCGCTGGAAGAAACGTGGCGCGAGCCTATGCACGAAGCTGAAACGCTAAAGAATGGCACGCTGGAAGTTGATTACCGCACGTCTTAACCTTGTGACAACTCACCAGGGATAACCGGCATCGGGTACACTGGCGCAAATTTTCGTTTGGACACGTTCATGGCTCTTAGCGCAACGCCCTACAAAGTTGATATTAACCTCACCGATCTGGATCGCGGTGTTTATGAAACGCTGCGCTTTACCGTGGCGCGTCATCCGTCAGAAACCGAAGAACGCATGACCGCGCGCTTACTTGCCTATGTACTGTGGTACAGCGAATCGTTGGCCTTTGGGCGAGGGCTCTCTGATGTCGATGAGCCAGCGCTGTGGGAAAAAAGCTTAGACGGGCGCTTGCTGCACTGGATTGAAGTGGGGTTGCCAGACGCCGAGCGCATTACGTGGTGTTCACGCCGGGCGGAGCGGGTGTCACTGTTGGCTTACGGCCGGGTAGATATTTGGGAGAGTAAAGTGCTACCCGGTGTTGCATCGCTGAAAAATGTGCATGTGGCTGTATTGCCACAAGAAGCCCTAGCGACCATTGCTAAGGATCTACCACGGGCGATTAATTGGGCCGTTATGATCAGCGAAGGCTCGTTGTTTATTACCGACGAAAACGGTCAACACGAGATAACGCCGCAATGGTTGTTGCGCGAGCGCTAGAAATCATCAGACGTTCGTCTATCCTTTTATGCTAGAGGCTTAAGCGATAGACAGATAAAGGGATGGCCAATGGGTCATCCTTTATTTTTTAAAAGTATGCTTGCTATCTTTTTGCACAATTACATACAATCAACAATGTTTGTTACTGCTTTCACTAGCAGTCTAAAAAAGCAGCCTCAAGGTCAATCTCAAGGAACGAGCAATGAAACTAAATTCCGTTTTACGATGGAAACTGCTCCCGCTAGTCGCAGCCATTAGTTTGCTGCCCACGCTGGCCCAAGCAGAAGGTAGTGTGCTCTCGGTTAAGCATGAAAATGATGGTATGGCCAGCAGTGATGATGGCCATTTTACCAGCGGCTTTGAGCTTAACTGGACCTTTGAGCCTAGTGATGAAAGTTGGATGCAGCGCTTAGCGACAGCACTCCCCGATAGCTTGATCGGCAGCGCTGATATGGCCGCTTATCGATTGGTGCATCAGATCTATACGCCGGATAACATCGAAGAGCGTCGTTTGATTGAAGATGATCGCCCCTATGCTGGTCTCGTTTATGGTGGGATTTCGCTTTATGAAGATGTGCCAATGGGTAATTGGCGCCAAGCAACCGATCTGCATCTGGATATTGGCTTGGTGGGGCCGTCCTCGCTTGCCGATAGTATCCAACGAGAAGTACACCGCATCACCGATAGTGATCGTCCTAACGGCTGGAATAATCAGCTTGGCGATGAAGCCATTGTGAACGTCGCTATGCGCCGCCAGTGGTGGCATAGCTCCCCGTTTATTGGTAAGCAATTTGCTCATGGGCCTAGCGTCGGGGCTGCCTTAGGTAACCTTTACACCTACGCCAGCGCTGGCTATAGCGTGCGCTGGGGTGATGAAGCCTCGGGTATTCCTACATTGACGCCAAACCCCGGCAGTCGTCACCATATGACGGGCAATGATGGTTGGCAGTGGTACTTGTTTGCGAGCGTAGATGGCTATTACATGGCACAAAATCTGACGCTGGATGGCAATACGTTCAGAGATAGTCACTCGGTTGACCGAAAAGAGTGGGTAGGCGATGTCTCTGCAGGCCTGGCGCTAGCTTGGGAAGACTGGCAGGTGACCTACGCTGCCGTGCAGCGCTCACGTGAATTCGATGGCCAGGAAGATCAGGACAAGTTTGGTGCCATCACGCTATCCCGGCGTTTTTAAGCACGGTTATAAAAAGGCTCGATCATGACTGAGCGGGAAAAAATGCTAGCGGGGGAGAGGTACAACGCCCAGGACGAAGAGCTACTAACGCTGCGCCGAAAGGCGCGGCTGACCATGCAAGCGCTTAACACAACCCTTGATAACGCTACTGCCGAACGTGCTGCACTCCTACAGCAGCTGTTACCTAATGCGGGAAAAGCGCTATGGATAGAGCCACCTTTCTACTGCGATTATGGTGAGCACATCGCCTTAGGTAACAATGTTTTCTTCAATTTTAACTGTGTGGTACTCGATGTTGCCTGGGTAACGATCGGCGATAATGTGTTGTTCGGCCCTAACGTTCAGCTGTATACCGCCACGCATCCGTTGGATGCGCAACAGCGTCGCAGCGGTTTAGAGGCTGGTTATCCTATCACTATTGGCAATGACTGCTGGATTGGCGGTAGCGTGATTGTTAATCCTGGTATCACCATTGGCGAGCGTAGTGTGATCGGGGCTGGTAGTGTCGTAACCAAGGATATACCCGCAGATGTATTTGCGGCAGGTAATCCCTGTCAGGTGATACGCCGTTTAAATACGTCTACCTAGGGGTTTAAGAATGGCAAATAAATATCCTCATACGCCCGACGGGCGTTATTTTGTTGCTAAAAATCGACTCTGGCGCTGCACTGACCCGCGCTTAGGCGAAGAGCAAAAGCGAATTCATATCAAAGAGTTGATGAAAGCCCGCCGGGCCGTCAGAACTGCCCAAAAGCAAGAAGATGACGATGCACTTCGCCAAGCGCGTAAAGCGGTTCAAGCTGCGAAAGAGGCCTTGGGTGAGCGTGGTCCTGTATGGTGGGATGATAATGCCCCTGATGAAGGCGGCTTTGCGCCCCACAACAGTTCTTATGCCAAATGGTGGGAGAGCCAGCACTAAAACCTTCCTAACGTATATACCTTCCTAGCGTACACATTAGGCCTATGGCTGTTAGCCTAGTCAGCATGGTGAGCAGCTCGTTGCCTATCGTTGAGTGTCTAAGGAGGAAGTGCATATGGAAATGGTATTTTTTAATGGCTGGGGCAGCCTGTTACGGATTTTGATTATCGGGTTATTGGCGTACGCAACGCTGGTGCTCTTCCTGCGCCTTTCGGGCAATCGCACGCTTTCGAAAATGAATGCCTTCGACTTAATCGTAACGGTCGCGCTGGGTTCCACGCTGGCGACCGTATTGCTGTCTAAAGATGTGGCCTTGGCGGATGGAGCTGTCGCGTTAGCGCTGCTGATTTCACTTCAATTTATCATTACCTGGACCAGTGTGCGGTTTCGGTGGGTACGTCGATTAGTGACCGGCGAGCCACTAATGCTGCTCTATCAGGGTGAGTTTCTATTAACGTCACTGCGAAAAGCACGGGTAACCCAAGACGAAGTGCTTGCTGCCATACGGAGTAGTGGTCTTAGTGATGTAAACGCCGTAGAAGCCGTGGTGTTAGAAACAGACGGCTCGTTAAGCGTTGTTAAGCGTCATGCAGAGAGCGGCCAATCCAGCTTGAAGGGTGTTCGTGGATCCATTGAAGCCGCTTCCTAGTTTTTGATATGACATGATGAGACTCTGGTATTTGTTCTTTGATCCATACGCACATTCCAAACATGCGCGTCCGAGGTCGACAGTGTTACTCTATGCCGCTTTTCGTGCATACAAATAAGGGTAACCTGTGAAAATCAAAGCAGACCTATCGATTCTCGATATTATCGGTCATCTAATTATTTGGGTGGTGCTGAGTATAATCACGTTTGGTATAGCGCTATTTTTCTTCCCTTATTCGTTTGCTAGGTTTGTCATTAATCGCACGTCGGTAGTTGATGGCGATACTGGTGTGGAGCGCAAAATGGTCTGCGATATCAATCTGTTCAGCAATGTCGGCCATATCATCCTATGGATGCTGATTTCTCTCGTTACTTTCGGCTTAGGGTATATTTTCTACTTCTATCGGGTTTGGAATTACGCTTTGAATAACTCGCGGATTGAATAGCGTTATAGAGGGCAAATCAGTTATTAGCATTTGAAATCGATTAGGGCCTACGTTGAATAATTCGCGTAGGCCCTTTTGGCTGTTATGAGCAACTAGTTACTTGTCGTCAGTCAGCTTATCTTGTGTGCGAAGCTCAAAGTCACTGGCGTCGTGGCGCTCGTGCAGCTGTTCGTGAGGCTCGCCAAAGGAACGGTTAACCATACGGCCACGTTTCACAGCGGGGCGCTCATCGATCTCTTCGGTCCAGCGTAGAACGTTTTTGTAGGTGTGTGCCTCCAAAAACTCCGCCGCCTCGTAAACGCGGTTTTTCACCAGCGCGCCGTACCAGGGGTGAATCGCCATATCGGCAATGGTGTACTCATCGCCTGCCATAAAGCGGTTTTCCGCCAAGTGGCGATCCAGCACATCCAACTGGCGTTTCACTTCCATGGTGTAGCGGTCAATCGGGTACTGATACTTTTCAGGTGCGTAGGCATAGAAATGGCCAAAACCGCCACCCAGCATTGGAGCACTGCCCATTTGCCAGAATAGCCAGGAGAGGCACTCGGTGCGCTTCGCCGGATCGCTGGGTAGGAAAGCATCAAATTTTTCAGCCAGATAAAGCAGGATGGCACCAGACTCAAACACCCGCTGGGGCGGTTGAGTGGAGTGATCCATCAGCGCGGGGATTTTAGAGTTGGGATTCACCTCGACAAAACCACTGCTGAACTGGTCGCCTTCGCCAATTTGAATCAGATAAGCGTCGTACTCAGCACCAGTCACACCTTTTTCTAACAGCTCTTCAAGCATCACGGTGACTTTGACACCGTTGGGGGTGGCTAAGGAGTAAAGTTGCAGAGGGTGTTTACCTACCGGCAGTGCTTTGTCATGGGTGGGGCCCGCAATGGGGCGATTGATATTGGCAAATTTACCGCCATTGCCAGGTTCCCATTTCCAAACGCTCGGTGGGGTATAAGTGTTATCGCTCATTATTTCCTCGCTATTAACCGGTTATCGGTAACTGCTGGGTACAGGGATGAACCTCTTCTCTGCGCGACTATTCTAAGGTTATGGGGGTGATGAAAAGCCGCTACAAGGGTCGGCTGGTGATTAGCCTGTTAATAAAGTAGTCCAAGTTCTCTGGGAGGTTATGGATGCGTGTCATTGGCGTACTGGGCGGCATGAGTTGGGAGTCGAGTCAAAGCTACTACCGGGCCTTAAATGAAGGCGTTAAAGCGGCGCTAGGCGGCTTTCATTCGGCCAAGATCGTGATGGTCAGTGTCGATTTTGCAGAGATAGAAGCCATGCAGCAGCGGGGCGATTGGGACGCGGCAGGCGAGCTACTCGCCAACGCTGCTCAAGGCGTCGAACGCGCAGGTGCTGACTGTTTATTGATTGCCACGAATACCATGCATAAAGTGGCGCCCGCGATTGAACAGGCGATTACCATTCCTCTGCTGCATATTGCCGATGCCACTGCTTTACAGCTACAAGCCGACGGGATTAATCGGGTGGGCCTATTAGGCACCCGATTTACCATGGAGCAGGACTTTTATATTGGCCGATTAGAAGAGCAGTTCGGCATCAAGGTCGTGGTGCCGGAGCAATCTGAGCGCGACACTATTCATCAGGTGATCTTTGATGAGCTCTGCCAAGGCCGTATAGAAGATGTCTCCCGCCAACGCTATCTAGCCATTATCGATTCACTTTATGCGCAAGGCGCTCAGGCGGTGATTCTAGGCTGTACTGAAATCGCTATGCTCGTCAGCCAGCAAGATACCGCAGTGCCGCTTTATGACACCACCGCTCTTCATGTGCAGAGAGCGGTGGCGTGGGCACTAACATGATGAATTAAACGAAGTAACGCCGCTTAGACCACCGTCAGAGTGACGTTAATATTGCCACGGGTGGCGTTTGAGTAGGGGCATACGATATGCGCTTTATCGACCAACTGCTGAGCGACGTCCTGCTCCAGGCCTGGGAGGCTGATTTTTAGCTCGACTTCAATGCCAAAGCCGGTTGGGATTGCACCGATACCCACATGCCCATCAATTTTGGTTTCTTGGGGCAGCTTTACTTTTTCCTGGCTCGCCACGTGCTTTAGCGCACCTAAAAAACAGGCCGAGTAGCCAGCTGCGAAGAGCTGCTCGGGGTTGGTGCCGTCACCGCCAGCGCCGCCCAACTCTTTCGGCGTGCTGAGTTTTACGTCCAATGCGCCGTCGGATGATTTGGCATGACCTTCACGGCCACCCGTAGCGGTAGCATGGGCGCGATAAACAACTTTCTCGATAGTGGTCGTCATTCTGAATCTCCTGTTAACACGTTCATCATGGTTCTATTAATTATTGGTTTTGCGGAATGGACTTGCGGATTTAATTTAGCGCAGCTTTATTTTGCGCGCAATATAAATAATGAAAAAGAGTCGAGATCCTTTGTGAGAGAACGAAGGGCTACTGATTTTTCTGCAAGCTATCGCGCAATCGCACCAGATCTTCTTTTAATGTGGTCAACGCTTCGATTGACTGATCGCTGGCATGCACTACACAGCTAGGGATGTGGTAGGCCTGTTCACGCAGCGCTTTGCCTTTATCGGTAAGGTAAAGCTCCACCACGCGTTCGTCTTGGTGACTGCGCTTGCGGTTCAATAGCTGGTCGGCTTCAAGGCGCTTGAGCAGCGGCGTAAGCGAACCAGGATCGGTTAGAAGCCGCTTACTCATCGCACCTACTGTCATACCGTCGTTTTGCCACAAGACCAGCATGGCAAGGTACTGCGGGTAGGTAAGTCCTAACTCTTTGAGCAGTGGCTTATATACCTTGGTCATCATCAATGAAGTTGAGTAGAGCGCAAAGCAGAGCTGATGATCGAGTTCTAAGTCGCTACAAGATGGTTGCACAAGTATGGGTTCCGATCCGAAATATGTAGGGTAATGTAGCGCGCGAAGCGGTGAGTGGCTATCCCTAGACGTTGGTCGTAAGTTGGCAGTTTTGTTTTGACACGCACTTGGCAGCTAGCTAGCCTTCGCATCATTAATGTTACCGGTAACAATTTGGCGCTCATTAAATTAGCCAGTAACAACTCAATTCTTACCCATTCACCGTTAACAACAACGAATATTTGGAGATCACGCGATGACAACTATTTGGCGCAGCACGCTAACCCTGGTCGGTGCGACCACATTGACGTTCGGCATGGCGCATGCCCAGAGCCCGGAGCTCTCTGATCCGCCTGAAATTGAGGGTGAGGTCGTCGGCGACCATGGTTCGCATACGTTGCGTATGGGGATCGGCCTGGCGGAAAGCTCGCCACAGTTCCTTTCTAGCCAATACTTTGGTGAAATTTTGGAGCAACGCACCGACGGCCGTATTACCGTTAACGTGTTTCCTAACAGCCAGTTAGGTGATGATGTTCAAATGCTGGAAATGCTGCAAACCGGCACGCTGGACATGACCTACCCCTCTAGTTCCGCGACGACAGGCTATGTTGAACAGCTCGCTGCTTTCGACTTGCCGTTCCTGCTGCCTAGCCGTGAAGCTGCGGTAGCCGTGATGCAAAGCGATGTTGCCCAGGACATGCTGGACGCCTTTGATGGCACTGGCCTGAAAGCGCTCGCCTTCTCCGAGAACGGCTATCGTCAGCTCTCTAACAGTGCACGCCCGGTGGCGAGCCCTGACGATGTTGCCGGTCTTGACGTGCGCGGTTTGAGCGTTCGCACCATGGAAAACCCAGTGCATTTGGCAATTTGGGAAGCGTTAGGCGCAAACCCAACGCCCATGGCGTTTGGTGAGCTTTTCTCTGCGATGGAACAGGGCGTAGTGGATGGCCAGGAAAATCCCTGGAGCACCATCCTGACCTCTAATTTCAATGAAGTGCAGGATTATGGCACCGAAACGCGTCACGTCTATACTCCCTTTATCATGATGCTTTCTGAGCGTACTTGGGATCGCATGGCGCCTGAGTATCAGGAGCTGGTGCTGGAAGCAGCGCGTCAGTCTGCCGAGTATGAGATTCAACTGTCGGCAGAGTACGATGACTGGTCGCGTGACCAGCTAGCAGAGCGGGGTATGGAAATTACCCGCCTGGATGACGAGCAGTTAGCCGCTTTCCAGGATGCCGTTCAGCCGGTTTATGAAGAGTGGGCGCCGCGCATTGGTGAAGACCTGATCGCTGACATTCAGAAGATCGTTGAAGAGAGCAGCAACTAAACCTTACGTTTAGCGCGCCACCGGGCAGGCAACTCGCCTGCCCGGCGGCAGTGCTACTGGAGTTCCTATGTCACTCTCCTCTACACCCTCTCAACACGCTACGCCGATTGAAGACCCTTCGGTGTATCTGGATGACCCCAACCGCAAACTCTTGGAAATCGATACTGATACCCGCCAAGGGCCAGCGTTATTTCGTTGGCTTACCCTAGGCATGGAGTATTTGATCGGCACTATTTTGGTGGCGTTGATTGTGTCCGTTTCCAGCAACGTGGTAGGTCGCGCGCTGTTTAATTACTCACTACCCTGGGCGGATGAGCTGGCGCGTATGCTGTTTATCTGGTTGGTGTTCATCGGTGCCGCCGCGGCGTTTTCCCGTTATGAACACATTGCCGTTGATGCACTGGTACGACGCTTGCCGCTGCGCTTGGCGCACATGCTCTATCTGCTCCAGCATATGATCATTACCGGTCTCATGGTGGTCATGATCTGGGGTGGCTACCAGGTGTTGTCCCGCTCCAGCGGGCGTTCGGCGATCATGGATGTGCCACTCAGTTTCATCAGCTTATCGCTGGTGCTGTGCGTCATTTTTATTGCAGTGGTGTCGACGTGGCGGATGTGGGTCAGCCTGAACGTTATTCGCCATCCTGAGCAGGAGCGTTAATCATGCTATGGATTTTTCTGGCTATTTTGTTTGCTTCTATCGTTATCGGGTTGCCCATTGCCTTTGGTTTGGGTGTTGCTGCGTTAGTCATGGCGGTGCTCTCCGATATTCCGCTGTCGATTATGATCGAGCAGTCTATTCGTGGGGTGAATAGCTTTCCGCTGCTGGCGATTCCGTTCTTTATTCTCGTCGGTGAGGTAATGAGCAATGGCGGTATCGCCCGCCGCTTGATGGAGCTGGCTGGCGCAATGGTCGGCTTTATGCGCGGTGGGTTAGGGCAGGTGGCCATCACCGGCTCGATGTTTTTTGGCGGTATCAGTGGGTCAGCCGTAGCCGATACGGCTGCTACTGGCGCAATGATGATTCCCTCCATGAAAGAGCAGGGCTATACCGCGGCTAATGCTACTGCGATTAATACCGTCTCGTCGGTGATCGGGATCATTATTCCTCCGTCGATTCCATTGATCCTCTACGGCATCGTCACCGAAACCTCAATTAGCCGACTGTTTATTGCGGGTATTGTCCCTGGCTTGTTAATTGGTTTCGCCCTGATGGTGACCACTTATATTCTTGCCAAAAAGGATGGTGGCGGCGTACAGCAGTTCCGCTGGGATCGCCTCTGGAAAGCTTTTAAAGATGCTTGGCTTGCCCTGGTGCTACCGGTCATCGTGATTGGCGGTATTATTGGCGGTGTGTTTACGGCCACCGAAGCGGCCGTGGCAGCACTGCTTTATGCGTTGGCCATTTCGTTAGTGATTTACCGGGAATTCAAGCTCAAAGAGCTCGGCGGCATGCTTATTCGTACGGCCCGTTTGACCGGTATGGTAATGATGCTGCTGGCATTCGCCACGGTCATTGCTTGGTTCTTGACCATCAATATGGTGCCGCAAACCCTGGTCAGCCAAGTGCAGGCGATTACCCAAGACCCCTTCATGCTGCTGCTGATTGTGGCAACGTTGCTGCTGCTGGTGGGCTTCGTAATGGACTTGACCCCGGCCATGGTCATTATGGCGCCTATGCTGGCGCCCATTGTGACCTCAGTAGGTGTGGATGCCGCTTACTTTGGCGTATTAATGGCGTTTGTGTTAGGGATTGGGCTGCTCACCCCGCCGGTAGGTACCTGCCTGTATGTAGGTTGCGGCGTGGGTAAAGTCTCGATGGAGTCGTTGGTCAGAGCGATGCTTCCGTATTACGCCGCTCTCCTGGTCGTGCTGGTGATCCTGGTCGCCTTTCCCGGCCTCGTGACCTGGCTGCCTGATCTTACCGCCGTGCGCGGCAATTAAGGTACTTCAATTAAGGTACTTGGTAATGAATAGGAGAGCTTCTGTGAAGACCCTCTCGCATCGTATTTTAGTGATGGGTGTGTCTGGTTCGGGAAAGTCGCACATTGGTCGTCAGTTGGCGCAAACCGTTGGGGCGACCTTCATTGACGGGGACGATTACCATTCGCCTGCCAATGTTGCCAAAATGGCCAGTGGCACCCCGCTCAATGACGATGATCGCAGCGAGTGGCTGGGAACACTGGCGGCGTTGATCGCCGACTATCGGGCGCGGGATGCGTCGCTGGTGATTGCCTGTTCAGGGTTGAAAAAGCGCTACCGTGACCGGCTGCGCCTAGGCGACTCAGAGCTGCAGATCCTCTATTTAGAGGGGACACAAACACTGTTGCTGCAACGCTTGGAAACCCGTGCCGGGCACTTCTTCAAGGGCGATACCATGTTAGCCAGTCAGTTGGCTGACCTAGAACCGCCGGATGAAAAGGAGGCGTTTAACGTTTCAATAGCGTTGTCACCGATGCAAATCGTTGATCAATTTGCTGCCACGCTGCTGCTTCCCACCCGCACACCAAGCTAAAGAGAGATAGAAAGATAAGAGATAAAGAGTTAGGTAGTGAGGCCGCCGAATAATCAAAGGCGGCCTCATTGCTCCTTCACCGTAAAAGGCAGCTTTCCCTTGAAGAAAAAACGCCCCACCCTGCAGGACATTGCTGACCACGTGGGGGCTACCAAAATGACGGTCAGCCGCTGTCTGCGTGACCCTGAAACGGTGTCTGAAGGCCTACGGGAACGTATTTTCTCGATTGCCGAGCAGATTGGCTATATCCCCAACCGCGCCCCCGATCTGCTTTCCAGGGCCACCAGTCATTCGATTGGCGTGCTGGTACCGTCGCTTACCAACCAAGTATTCGCTGATATCATTGTCGGTATAGAGGCGTTAACCGAACCAGCGGGCTATCACCTCATGCTCTCGCACTATGGCTATAGCCCAGAGCTTGAAGAGCGCAGCCTGGCTTCATTGCTCTCTTATAACGTTGATGGCGTTATCCTCTCTGACCGTGATCACACGCCGCGTAGCCTGCGTATGCTGGAAACCGCCGGCATTCCGATTGTTGAAATCATGGACACCCATCGTCCTCCACTTCAACAAGCCGTGGGCTATGACAACGTACAAGCCGCGTACGACATGGTCAGCGAGATGATTCTGCGTGGCCGACGTCAGGTAATTTACCTGGCAGTGCGCCTGGATGAACGTACCCGTCAGCGTGAGCTCGGCTATCGTCGCGCCATGGAAGAGCATGGCTTAATCCCGGTGACACTGCAGAGCACCCAGCGCTCCTCTTACAGCGTGGGGGCCGCGCTGCTCAAGCAGGTGTTAGTCGACTACCCAGAGGCGGATGGCCTGTTTTGCACCAATGATGACGTTGCCGTAGGCGCCTACTTCGAATGCCAGCGGCGCGGTATCGAGGTGCCCGCGCGCATGGCGCTAGCGGGCTTTCATGGTCACGACGTGGGGCATGTGATGACGCCACGCCTTGCCAGCGTAGTGACACCGCGCCAGGCGATTGGCGAGGCCGCTGCAGGTGAGCTACTGGCGCGTATTCGTGGTGAGTCACTGACCCAGAAAATTGTTGATTTAGGCTATCGTATAGAAACGGGCATGACACTGTAGCGCTTGTCATCGAGTAGCCGCTAACGGCGTAAATGACTAAAGTGGCCTTTTACTTTGGTTGCGAGGCCACCGTGCAGATCACACAACTCACTATCTACCCCGTCAAGTCGCTAAAAGGCATCAATGTTGATCACAGCGAGCTGCAGGAACATGGGCTGGCCTGGGATCGTCGTTGGATGCTGGTCGATGCGCATCAGCGATTTATTACCCAGCGTCAGTTGCCGGCGCTCGTGACCATCGAGGTCGCCCTCACCGATGAACATTTGGTGCTTTCACACCCTGGCGTCGAATCACTGCATATCTCGTTGGCAGAGCCTGAAGGGAATTTGCGCCTGGTCAGCGTGTGGAACGATCACTGTAAAGCCCTGCCGGAAAGCGAGTCCGTCACTCATTGGCTGGTGGCTGCCTTGGGCGAACAGGCGCAAGGGCTTAGCCTGGTGCGTTTTGCAACGGAATTTACCCGTGCAGTCGAAGAGGATTTTCTTGAGGGGGGCGCAGCGCACACCTATTTTGCCGACGGCTACCCGTTTTTAATTACCACAAAGGGATCATTGGATGCACTGAATCAAGCGTTAGTGGCAGGGAGAAACGCCCCCATACCTATGAACCGTTTTCGGCCTAACATAGTAATAGCAAGCGACGAGGCGTGGGCTGAAGATTGCTGGGCCTCTGTTTCTGAGCAAAACGGAACCTTTCAGCTAGCCCTGCGTAAACCTTGCAAACGCTGCAAAATCACCGCTATCGACCAGCATACGGCGGCGGTGCCTGCCCCAGCTGAGCCGCTCAAAACCTTGATTGAGCTAAATACTCAGCCCAGCTTGAAAGGCGCTCACTTTGGCCAAAATGCCACGCTACTGAGTGGCGCTGGCAGCATTATTCGTGTGGGGGATACGCTGGTGGCCGAACCCCGCGACGCCTGACGCGCAGGAGCTTTGTCGCGATGGCCGTGCCGATCAGGGTAATGATCATTCCGGCAATAATCTGCAGGTTGAGCGTTTCACCGAGCAGTAGATAGCCCCATATCAGCGCGCTCACCGGGACTAAAAAGGTGACGGTCGATGTGGCAGTGGCACCCGCGCTGGCGAGTAAGCCAAAGTAGAGCAGGAAAGCCAGCGTCGTACTCAAAGCGGCCAGTGCCAGCGCATTTCCCCACGCCAACGGGCTGACGGGCTCGCTTGGCCAGAGCAGAAGGCCGGGAACCAGCAATACCAAGGCCGACATGGCGCTGCTGCCGGCAGCCAGTACCCGTGTAGGTAGGTGACCAAGGCGCGTTTTGGAGTAGTTGCCTGCAATGCCGTAGCAAAACGTAGCGCCCAGTACGGCCAAAATAAACCAGCCGTCGCCGCCCAGAGCGAAATCGAGCCGATCCGCTGAAAGCACATAAACCCCGAGCAGCGCCAGGGCGAGGCCTAAATACTGCTGGCGCTGTATCGCGGTGGCGAAAAACAGCGCGCCAATCAGCGCGGTAAAAATTGGTGTCGTGGCGTTGATTAACGAGGTAAAGCCCGCCTCAAGGCGAGTGGTTGCCAGCGCCAGTAGTGAAAAGGGCAGCACGTGATTGACCACGCCCAGAAACAGCAATGGCCCTTTATGCTGCCAGATAAGGCGCAAATAATGCAGGCTGAGCAATAGTGGCATCAACAGTAGGGCGCCAACCCCCATCCGTACGAGCACTAACGGTACTGCGCCGAACTCGGGAGCGGCTACGCGCATAAAAATAAAGGAAAGGCCCCACAGCGAAGAGAGCAGTATCAGGCGCAGCGCATCAGCCGACGACATGGCGAATCCTTAACAGTAAAGCGGTTAGGTAGCTAACTAGCTTACGGCTGAACGATGGCCGATGGAAGATGGAACTATAGGTACAGCAGAGAAACAAAAAATCAGCTACGCTGGTTAGGTGGTTAAACGGCAGCTGTCGCTTAACCCTGATCGACAACACGTTAATGTATGATTGGCACACACAAGGAGTTGTTATGGATCGTAAAGCTAGCGCACGTTGGGAAGGTGGTCTTAAGGATGGTAAAGGCTCCGTTTCAACCGAAAGTGGCGTTTTGGATGCCAATTACTCCTTCAGCAAGCGCTTTGAAGATGAAAAAGGCACCAATCCAGAAGAGCTCATTGGCGCAGCACACGCCAGCTGCTTTTCAATGGCGCTCTCAATGATTCTGGGTGAGCAAGGCTATACAGCTGACTCCATTGAAACCAGCGCTAAAGTGACCCTTTCGCAAAGCGATGCAGGGTTTGATATTTCAAAAATTCACCTGGATGTCGTGGCAGCCATTAGCGGCGCCGATGAAGCTGCTTTCCAGGAAGCGGCAGAAAAGGCGAAAGCTAATTGCCCCGTCTCAAAAGTGCTTAAAGCCGATATCAGTATGACGGCTAAATTAAAAGGCTAAAGGTTCGCGGTTTAACGTTCACACGCATTAAAGGTGTGAACGTTAATAATGTTGATCGTTACTGCTATTAAGTAATTAGACGGCTTTTAGTAGATTCGATCAGTGCGAATGTGTTAAGCGCAATAAAAAAGCCTTGGCAATTGCCAAGGCTTTTTGTGTGGCTGACTTATATGACTGACGCGAGCTTATTCTTCATCTACGTCATCGTTACGATGGTACTCTTCGGCAGATTCTAATGCTTCTTGTGACGCATTAACGGTAATAACATAATCTTCACCATTCTCGTCTTTGGTCAGTTCAAGTGAATCCCATTCTATGGCGACTTTTTTCTCACCCATTCCGAGGAAACCACCAACACCGACGACAACGGCATTGATTTGGCCATCTTCATCGATCACAAGATCAGTAATGGTGCCGATATCTTCATCATCTTCGACGGAGCTTTTCACTTGATTGCCGGTTAGGGTATCCGAGTGGAAAGTACCTTCTGGCGTTTCAGTTAGGTAGGTTGCTTCCATGGTAGCCGTATTTTCTTCGGCGTTGACTGTGCCTGCAGCAAACATAACAGTCGGCACCATGAGCGTACCTATAAAGGCGGATTTGATCATTTTCATTTTACTTGCTCCTTGCGATTTCATTTGAGCTTAACGACTTCGCGTTATACCCCAAATAAATCAATAGCAGATGACGGTGGCTGCGTATTAAAAAAAACACCACAGCTCCAGTGCTATCACTCCTATGTATGTTAATTACGTTTTGGTAATTAACGCCCTTCTGCGCGTCACTGCGCTAAGACAATTAACAGGTTAGTCGTTGTGATCAGAAATACAACCAATTAACTCAAACTTTTAGCCGACTAAGAGTATGCAGTGACTCATTAAACCTTAGGTCAGCGTCGCTGTGTCACACTCTGTCGAGTTGACCTGCTCTGCCCCAGTCGTCATATTCCTATTTAAAAAGGAGATACCCTGACGATGATTCCCCAGTATCGCCCCTTGCGGCGTATCAAGCAGCTCTGCGTGAGTAGTATCGCGCTGGGCGCCTGGCTATTGGCATCGACTGCCGCTGCTGATAGCAGTGAACTGCCTAAAGGCCATTTCCCTCTTCCGCAACAAGGCAATATGGTGGGCGAGTTGTATACCGTTATCGCCAGCGAAGAAGATACGCTGATGGATATTGCCCGGGCACACAATGTCGGCTACGAAGAAATCCGTATGGCCAATCCGGATACCAGTCTTTGGGTGCCGGGGGAAGGCACCGAGGTGATCATTCCAGGGCAGTTTATTTTGCCCGACGAAGCACGCACGGGCATTGTCATTAACGTGGCTGAGCTGCGCCTGTATTACTATCCCGACGTAGAAGAGGGCGAGACGCCGCGGGTAGAGACGTACCCCATTGGGATTGGGCGGGATGCTTACAACACTCCGCTGGGTATTACCGAAACCACGATGCGGCTTGAAAACCCCGCCTGGTACCCCCCTGAGTCTATTCGCCGTGAAGCCGCTCAACGTGGCGATCCCGCACCAGCGGTGGTGCCTCCCGGTGCCGATAACCCGTTGGGGCAGTTCGCTATATTGCTGGATATTCCGGGTTATCTCATTCATGGCACCAACCAGCCGGATGGCATTGGTATGCGTGCTAGCCGTGGCTGTATTCGCATGCATCCGGAAGATATCGAGTCGGTATTTTGGCGCGTACCGGTAGGTACTCAGGTCAATATCATCGATTCGCCGATCAAAGTAGGCTGGAATGGCGACGGGCAAGGGCATATTCAGGCGTTTATCGCGACGGATGAAACCGCTTATGGCATGGACACGCTGCTGAATGTTGTCGGCATTATTGAACACCACGAGGGTGGCCCCAATAGCGCAGACTACGAGCAGGTACGTGAAGTGTTGGAGCGGGCCAATGGGCAAATCGTGCCGTTAACCTGATCACGCCGCCAAGTTTAACGCGCAGGGTCGAGCACACCGCCCAGTGAAGCGTTACGCCGATACCAGCCTGCAATACTCGTGCGCGGGCAGCGTGTCGGCAGCACCTCATGGGGAATGGTTTCCGACAGGAAACAGGCGAAGGTGCCTGCTTCCGGTATGACGCGGGCGACCTCTGTGCTTGGGTCATCAGGGTGGTAGATAACCATTTCGCCGCCACCATCGGCTGGCCACTCGGGCGTTAAATAACCCACTGTAGAGATAACCCGATTGGCGCGGCCGCGAAAGCTATCCACATGGCGCTGGTAAAAGGCTCCCGGCGGGTAGTGGGCGAAGTGTGCCTCATACTCGAACAGGCCTAAAAACAGCGCATGATTAAGGGCCTGCTGTAATTCGCTCATGGCGTCTAAATAACGCCGCTGGGCAGCACTCTCGCGATCGAGCCAGTGGATCGCATCACCGCGAATATCCTTACGCAGCAGGTGCTGCTGGCCTCGGCCAATGCCCGCCTCGTCCAAGCCATGGTAAGCCGCTCGATGCAGCAGTTCATGGTTCAGTGCGGTACACAGTTCAAGGTCAATCACCTCACGGCCAACGTACCAGCCCTGCTCGACAAGCGCATTGACAACGGCAACCTGCGTCGCTGGCTGGAGTGCAGGTGATGACGTAAAAACGTTGGGAGTCATTGTTTAGATCTCAATGGCGCCGAGCCGGAAACGGTCATAGAGGATGTGGAGAGACGGTTTTTGCGCTCAGGGTGGTGGCGCAGTGGCCCTTTGGGTCGCTGATATAAATCAATCGGCATACCGAAACCCTCGACCAGTAACTCGACCAGCATCATGGCAGATAATCCCCAGATCACATGGCCGTCCACATGATAACTGGGCACATAGTGAGCAACGCCGTCGACAGTAATGACATCGGTATGCGTACGGTGGTCATCTAAAAAATGGCTGAGCGGGACTTCAAAAATAGCGTCTAGCTCACCGGGGTCGGCCACCAGCGGTAAATCAGGCGGAATGATACCTACCCACGGGGTAACGCGAATACCGTGTAGCGAAATAACGTCTGAAAGCCGCCCTAAAGGTTCCACCAGCGCGGGGTCGAGGGCAATCTCTTCCTCTGCTTCACGCAGCGCCGTGGCATAAAGGTCAGCATCGAAGGGCTCGCGCTTGCCACCGGGAAACGCCACTTGACCGCTATGGGTACTCAAGTGGCTAGCACGACGGGTAAACAAAAGGGTAGGGGCCGGCCGCTCGACAATCGGCATCAGTACCGCCGCCTCGGGCATTACCACATGATCCAAGCGTTGAGGCGTCAGCTGTTGCAGCTGGTTGCGCAGTTTCTCTAACATAGGGCATCCAATTACTTTGTTCTCTTTTACCCAGCAGCGGTCATTGACGTCAAGCGCGTCGAGGCTTCTATTCACTAGCCGTTGAGAATACGCGATGAACTTTTGTAGCCACTGTGGTGATAAGGTACGTTTTGCTCTACCTGAAGGCGATGATCGCCCGCGCTACCTGTGCGACGCTTGCGGTACGATTCACTATCAGAACCCGCGCATTGTGGCCGGTACGCTGCCGGTTAGCGGCAGCAAGGTATTGCTCTGTAAGCGGGCAATCTCACCACGCAAAGGGTACTGGACACTGCCAGCAGGCTATATGGAAAACGCCGAATCCACCCAGCAGGCCGCCGTCAGAGAGACGCGTGAAGAGGCCTGCGCCGAAGTCGAACTGGCCAATCTTTACACCTTGATTGACTTACCGCATATCAATCAGGTGTATATGATTTTTCTTGCCGAGCTGGTCGGTGGCTTCAGCGCCGGCCCGGAAAGCTTGGAAGTGGCGCTATTTGAGGAGCACGAAATCCCCTGGGACGAACTCGCCTTCACTACGATTGAGCGCACGCTACGCCACTTCTACGCTGACCGCCCCCACAATGCGTTTCCGCTGCATATCAGCATGGTGACGCCTGAGGATCGGGAGCGCTATTTTGGCAGTGCCTAAGCCGTATCGCCGTTCGATCAACGCGCTATAGATCGGCTAATTGCCACACATCATAAGCGACTTCTTCATAGGGGTGGGCAAGTTTTAAAGCAGCAATGGCACCGTGAACATGCGCTTCGTCGCATACCATTTCAACTTTATACTCTTCCACCTGTTCCAGGCTGCCAACCGAACCGATATGAGGGTTGGCACCTTCCATTGGGCGAAATTGCCCCGTGCCGCGTGTTTGAAAACAGACACTCTCATACACCCCTATACGCCCAGCGCCCGCCTCGAACACAGCTTGCTTAACGCTGTCGGCATCCTCAACGGGAACAAAAAAGGCCAGTTTGTACATGCTATGTCTCCCTGCCATCGGTTCATCATCAAACGCCGGACTACTACTATGTTAGCGGATAGACGACTATTGGTCGCGGGCTTGGCTTTGTATGATGATGTTTTGGTACCCGTTTAGTGAGTCATCTTATGGATAAATTTGAAGTAAAGCTGGATCAGGCGGCCAGAGCTGCTTGGATGTCTTACGTGGGTGGAATGACCCAGGATGAGATTGCCAGTCAGTTGGGCGTGTCGCGGCCAGGCGTTCAGCGCTTATTAGCCTTGGCTCGCCAAGAGGGGTTGGTGAAAGTGCATATTGACCATCCGATCTCTCACTGTATGGCGCTGGGCAGTGCGTTGCGTGATCACTTTGGGTTGACTTACTGCGACGTGGTTCCTGCCGATAACCACGCCGCCGAAAGCGCCGCGTCCTATTTGGCCGTGGCCGCCGCCGAGCGGGTGGCACAGTTGGTCGAGCGCAGCGAACCATTGACGCTTTCGTTGGGCACCGGCCGTTCGGTGCGCGCGGCGGTAGAAGCGCTCAGCCGTGTCGAAAGGCCCCAGCACCGCTTTGTATCGTTGGTGGGTAATGTGGCCCGCGACGGCTCGGCTAACCGTTACGATGCGGTGATGGTGATGGCGGATAAAACCGGCGGTGAGCGTTTTTTACTGCCCGCGCCGGTAGTGGCGGAGACACTGACCGAAAAAGAGGCGATGCTGACGCAGCGCTTATTTAAAAAAATTGCCGATGTGGCGCGTGAGTCCGAGGCCGCCTTCATTGGCGTTGGGCGTATCGACCGACAGGCAACCCTGTTCCAGGATCATTTTATCAGCGAAGTTGAGCTGAATGATTTGCTGGGCTTGGCCGCGGTAGGGGAGTTGCTTGGCTGGCCGCTGAACAGCGACGGTGAAGTGATCGACTGCTCCATTACCCGTCGGGTCACCAGTCTGCCCCTGGAGCGCTTTGGCAAGCACCACATGGTGGCGATCGCGGGCGGCAGAGAGAAAGCCCCGGCAATACATGCTGCGCTGCGCGGCGGCTGGCTAAAAGGGCTGGTGACCGATGAGGTGGCTGCTCGGCAAATTGTCGAGGCGTTATAGGGGTTTGCCGTGTGCGCTGCAACATGCGCAAAGGGCGATACGTTAGCGTAAAGTCTAAGCTGATCGGCTTTGCTTTTTTTTGGCTAACATACGATCATTTGTTCGGTTGATGATCAATAAGATCAAGGCAACAACAATGCCAATACATGCCCATAGGAGTGCTTTATGCGACTCGCACGTCACTTGCCCGTCACCGCGCTAGCGGCTGCCATTGCCCTATCTAGCCATGCCCAGGCGCAAACCGAAATCACCGTGGCGACGGTTAACAATAACGACATGGTGATCATGCAGAGCCTTACCGAGGCTTTTGAAGAAGCGCACCCCGACATTACCCTGGATTGGGTAGTGCTCGAGGAGAACGTGCTGCGTCAACGCATGACGACCGATATTGCCACCGGCGGTGGCCAATTTGACGTGATGACTATCGGGACTTACGAAGTGCCCATTTGGGCAGAGCGTGGCTGGCTTTCTCCGCTGGACGACCTGCCCGAGGATTACAACGAAGATGACCTGCTGGCATCCGTGCGCGATGGCTTGAGCCTGGATGGCACCCTTCATGCACTGCCGTTTTACGCCGAAAGCTCGATGATGTACTACCGCCAGGATCTGTTTGATAAAGCGGGTATCGAGATGACCGAACAGCCCACCTGGGAAGAGGTGCGCGAGTGGGCAGGCGAACTGCATGGCAGCGAAGAAGGGCTGGCGGGCATCTGCCTGCGCGGCAAGCCGGGCTGGGGCGAGAACATGGCCTTCATCACCACGCTCGTGAACACCTACGGGGGGCGCTGGTTCGATGAGGAGTGGAATCCGGAACTCAACTCTGAGGCATGGGTTAACGCTATCCAGTTTTATGTCGATCTGCTTAACGATTACGGGCCGCCAGGCGCAAGCTCAAACGGCTTTAACGAGAACTTGGCGCTGTTCTCACGCGGCAACTGTGCCATGTGGGTCGATGCCACCTCGGCCGCTGGCAAGCTGTATGACGGCAATGAATCCGATGTGGCGGACAGCCTAGGTTTTGCCCCAGCGCCTATCGCAGAAACACCCAAAGGCTCGCATTGGTTGTGGTCGTGGGCGTTAGCGATTCCAGCCTCTTCCGAAAAACAGGAAGCCGCACGTGAGTTTATTACCTGGGCGACCTCACAAGAGTACATCGAGCTGGTGGGTGAAACCGAAGGCTGGACCAGCGTTCCCCCCGGCACGCGTGAGTCTACTTACGCGAACGAGCAGTACACCGAAGCGGCACCTTTTGCTGATTTCGTGCTGAAGGCCATTCAAGAGACTGACCCCAACGACTCGACGCTCGAACCAAACCCCTACGTTGGCGTACAGACGGTCAACATCCCCGAGTTTCAGTCAATTGGTACGCAAGTGGGCCAATCCATTGCTGCCGCCTTAACGGGTGACACGACGGTCGAGCAGGCCCTAGACAACGCGCAGCGTGCCACTGAACGTACGATGCAACGGGCTGGCTACATCGAAAGGTAAAAAGTAACGAACGCCTGCCGGTTCACTCGGCTAGTGGTAGTGACGGTAGGCGTTTTATCGATGTTTTATAGCAAGTCAGTTTTCCGCAGGTATTCCCATGACTAAACCCCGTGCTTCCGGCCGTACCGTCGGCGGGCTGAGAACGCTTTCGCTTCAAGCGCCCGCAGTGATATTGCTGCTGCTTTGGATGATTGTGCCGTTAGGCATGACGCTATGGTTTTCTTTTCAATACTACAACCTGCTAATGCCCGGCATGACCGGCTTCGCTGGGGTGGAGAACTACCAATACTTACTCACCGACCCAGCCTTGTGGGCAGCCATGGGCAATACGCTGCTGCTGGTAGGCTGGGTGCTCGTGATTACCGTAGTGGGCGGTACCTTGCTGGCAGTGCTGTTCCAGCAGGAGTTTGCAGGGCGTGGTATCGCCCGCGTACTGGCCATTTCACCGTTCTTTGTCATGCCCACCGTGAGTGCACTGGTGTGGAAGAATATGATGATGCACCCCTCCAACGGGGTGTTGGCGTGGTTGGCTGAGTCCATTGGCCTGCCCGCACTTGATTGGTTTTCAGCGCTTCCGCTCACCTCGATTGTGATCATCGTCGCGTGGCAATGGCTACCCTTTGCGCTGCTAATTCTACTCACCGCGATGCAGTCGCTGGATGAAGATCAAGTAGAAGCGGCGCGTATGGATGGTGCCGGGCCAGTGGCGATTTTCTTCTTTATTACCCTGCCGCACTTAAAGCGCGCGATCAGCGTGGTGATCATGATTGAAATGATCTTCTTGCTGACCATTTTCGCCGAGATTTTTGTGACCACCTCTGGTGGGCCTGGTTTGGCGACCACCAATTTAGCCTATCTGATTTACATTCGTGCACTGCTGGATTTTGACGTAGGTGTGGCGTCCGCCGGTGGGGTGATTGCCATCATCCTGGCGAATATCGTGGCGATCTTCCTGGTCCGCATGGTGGCCAAAAACCTGGAAGACTAGACCGGCACTTGCTAGACCGGCAATTGGGAGTAATTCGATGACAACATTAAGTTCCAAAACGGCGGCGCCACGTTCGGTATCGGGGTGGCGTTCGGCACGAAGCAAGCGCATCTTGCTAACGGTATTGGGCTGGTCGGTGGCGGTGGTCATTTTCTTTCCGATTTTCTGGATGATTCTGACCGGTTTCAAAACTGAAACGGCAGCCATTGCCGATCCTTCACTGATTTTTTCACCCACTCTGGAAAGCTATCAGGCGGTGCATGATCGCTCGGGTTATGCACGCTTTGCACTCAACAGTGTCGCGGTGGCGTTTGGCTCAACCTTGCTAGCGCTACTGATTGCGATCCCCGCGGCGTATGCCATGGCCTTTTTACCTACTAAGCGCACCAAAGGCACGCTGCTGTGGATGCTTTCCACCAAAATGCTGCCTTCGGTCGGTGTGCTGGTGCCGATTTACCTGATTTTTCGTGATGTGGGGCTACTGGATACCCGCACGGGGTTGATCATCGTCTACACGCTGATGAACCTGCCGATAGTGGTATGGATGCTTTATACCTTCTTCAAGGATATGCCCAAGGACATCCTCGAAGCAGGCCGCATGGACGGTGCCTCGACCCTGCAAGAAGTGCTCTTTCTGCTGCTGCCGCTAACGCTGCCAGGCATCGCCTCGACAGGCTTGCTTTCGGTCATCTTGAGCTGGAACGAGGCGTTCTGGAGTCTCAATCTGACCACCTCAAATGCCGCGCCGTTAACGGCTTACATCGCCTCATTCTCGAGCCCTGAGGGGCTGTTCTGGGCCAAGCTGTCCGCCGCATCCACCATGGCCATTGCGCCCATTTTGATACTCGGTTGGATGACGCAAAAACAAATGGTACGTGGCCTGACCTTTGGCGCCGTCAAGTAAAGGATCTTCCTCATGGCAACACTACAACTGCACAATATTACCAAGCGTTTTGGCGACACCGAGGTGATCAAGGGCATCGACCTTGAAGTGAATGACCGTGAATTCGTGGTCTTCGTTGGCCCCTCCGGTTGCGGTAAATCGACCCTAATGCGCATGATCGCCGGGTTGGAAAGCGCGACGGATGGCGATATCTTGATCGATGGCCAGCGGATTAACGACGTAGGGCCCGCCGATCGCGGCCTGGCGATGGTGTTTCAAAGCTACGCGCTTTACCCGCACATGACGGTCGAGGGCAACATGGGCTTCAGTATGCGCCTGGCCGGGGTGTCGAAAGAGGAGCGCCGCGCCAAGGTATTGGAAGCCGCCAAAATTCTGCAGCTAGAGCCACTGTTAGACCGCAAACCCAAGGCGCTTTCCGGCGGTCAACGCCAACGGGTGGCGATTGGCCGTGCGATTGTGCGTAACCCCAGCATCTTCCTATTCGATGAGCCGCTCTCCAATCTGGATGCCGCGCTGCGTGTGCAGATGCGCATCGAATTGGCGCGTCTTCATGATGAGCTGGATGCCACCATGATCTACGTGACCCACGACCAGATCGAAGCGATGACCATGGCGGATAAAATTGTCGTCCTTCATGACGGTGTGGTCGAACAGGTGGGGTCGCCCATGGCGCTCTATCACCACCCACGCAATCGCTTCGTGGCAGGGTTTATTGGTTCCCCCAAGATGAACTTTCTACCCGTGACACTGGCCAGCGTATCGCCTGAAGGCGTGACGATTCGCCTGCCGGGTGGCGGTGAGCGTAGCGTACCGGTTGAAGGGCATCGCCTGGATACCAACGCGGCGCTTGAGTTGGGCGTTCGCCCTGAGCACTTGGTACTTGAGGATCAAGGGCCGTTGAGTGGTCATATCAAAGTGCTGGAACGTCTTGGTGGACAAACTTCGCTCTACGTTCAAATGGACAATGAGCTGATCACTATCATGGCCGATGGCGACGTGGCTTACCGTGTAAACGACACCGTGCACTTCGGCTTTGCCCCCGAGCGCGCGCATTTATTTGATGTGGACGGCCTAGCCCTGCCAAGCCTGCAGCAGCATCCGCTGGCGGGGCTTACTCGCCAGGATAACCGCGCGCCCGGTTCGCCTGCTGAGGAGCCTGCATGAGGACCCTCATTTTTGACTGTGATGGTGTGCTGGTCGATAGCGAAGCGATCGCGGAAGGTACGCTGGTGAAGTACCTCTCCCATTGGCTGCCCGATCTGAATATCGACCAAGCGCTTGGCCAAGCCTTAGGGATGACTACTGAGGATATCCTGCGCCATCTGGAAGCGTTGAGTGCCCACTCGTTGCCTCCGGACGCCACTGAACAGGTGGATACCGCTATAGAGGCGCGCTTGGCGCGGGAGCTTAAAGCCATAGACGGAGCCGACATGGCGGTTCGCGGGATCAGCTTGGGAAAGGCGGTGGTCTCGAACAGTCGGCGCAGTCGCGTGCTGGCGTCGCTGGCGAGTACGCGCTTGGCAGAAGCCTTTGGTGAGGTGCCTATTTTCACGGCTGACCAGGTGACCCATCCCAAGCCTGACCCCGCACTCTACCGGTTGGCAGCCTCTCAATTAGGCCAAGTGCCGCGAGACTGCCTGGTCGTGGAAGACAGTGTTGCTGGGGTGACGGCCGCCCACGCCGCGGGGATGTGCGTCATAGGGTTTGTCGGTGCAAGCCACGTGGATGCTGAACAGCCGGCGCGCCTTACCCAGGCGGGCGCCTGGCGGATTCTAGAACACATGCATGGCTTGGAAGCCTTGGTGAATGAGTGGCAGTCCAGTGCCAATAACGCGTTGCCCTAATGAGAGCTCGACCATGAAACTAACCAACAAAATCGCAGTGATTACCGGTGGCGCTCGGGGTATCGGCTTGGCCATTGCCCAGCGTTACTTGTCAGAAGGCGCCAGCGTCGTGGTAGCCGATATCGACCAGGGCGCCATCGATGAGGCCGTGGCGACATTGCAGGCGACATTGCAGAAGCAAGGGCTCGCCGAGCAGGTGATGGGCGTGGTGCTGGATGTCTGCGATCAAGGCTCGATCGACGCCATGGTAGACGCGGTAACGCAACGCTTCGGCGGCATCGATATCCTGGTCAATAACGCTGCAGTGTTCGATATGGCGCCGGTGCTCGAGGTGACTGCGGCGAGTTTTGATAAACAGTTCGCGGTCAACACCAAAGGCATGTTCTTTACGCTGCAGACAGTTGCCCGCTCGATGGTCGCCCGTGGCCGGGGCGGCAAAATCATCAATATGGCTTCTCAAGCGGGGCGCCGTGGCGAAGCGTTAGTTAGTGTTTACTGCGCTAGTAAGGCCGCAGTTATCAGCCTGACCCAATCCTGCGGGTTGGGTCTCATTAAACACGGTATCAACGTCAACGGCATCGCCCCGGGTGTGGTCGATACGCCAATGTGGGAAGAGGTCGATGCACTTTTTGCCCGTTTTGAGAATCGTCCGCTCGGTGAAAAGAAACGCTTGGTAGGTGAGGCGGTGCCGTTCGGACGCATGGGGCTGCCGGAAGACCATACTGGCGCGGCGGTATTCTTGGCGAGCCAGGACAGCGACTACGTGGTCGCTCAGACCCTGAATGTCGATGGCGGGAACTGGATGAGCTGAGGTCGCCATGTCGCCTGATCTTGATACGTTAGCCGAGCAACTTATTTGCGCCGCCGAAGGCGCTTCCCGTTATTTAGTGGCGTTGGCAGGCCCGCCGGGCGCGGGTAAATCTTACCGGAGCGTCCTGCTCTGTGACGCGATCAATCAGCGCCTGCCGGGGCAGGCCGGGCTGGTGCCCATGGATGGTTACCATTTCGATAACGCTGTCCTGGGTGAACAGCAATTGCCGCTCAAAGGCGCGCCCCACACCTTCGATGTAGAAGGGCTGCGCTGTGACCTTGAGCGCATTCACCAAGCCAATCAGCCAGTGGCTGTGCCGGTGTTCGATCGCCCGCTGGATTTGGCCCGCGCGGGCGGGCGGGTGATTGGCCTAGAACAGCGCATTGTGATTGTCGAAGGTAACTACCTGCTACTTGATCGCTCGCCCTGGCGTGAACTGCGCCCGCTATTCGATTGGACCCTGTTTCTAGAGGTCGACAACGTCGTTCTGGTGGATCGGCTGATCAGGCGATGGCTCGAAATGGGCCAGGATCGCGCCGGGGCGCTCGAGCGTACCCACCATAAAGACATGCTCAACGCGCAATTGGTAAAACGCTGCTGCTTGCCGCCCGACCAGCGCTGGCGCTGACCCCTTTACGTCACTTTTATTATTCCCATCGTGCCAAGGTGGCCTTGGCTGGAGAGCACCCATGACCCGACTTAACCATCACAACCTGGGCAATCTGACCGCCGATGTTGCCGTGCCTCACTATGACCGTAACGCGCTAACGCCAGGCATCGTGCACATTGGGGTGGGCGGCTTTCACCGTGCCCACCAAGCCATGTACCTGGATGCGCTGATGAACCAGGGTGAGGCGCTGGATTGGGGCATCGTTGGCGTGGGCGTGATGCCTGGCGACAAACGCATGCAGCAGGCCTTAGCGGCGCAGGACCACCTTTATACCCTGGTGGTGAAACACCCTGACGGCCAGTACGAGCCGCGGGTCATTGGCAGTATGATGAATTACCTGTTTGCACCGGAAGACACCGAGGCCGTCATCGAACAGATGGCCGATCCGGCGATCCGCATTGTTTCGCTGACCGTCACCGAAGGTGGCTACAATTTTCATCCGGTGAGCGGCGAATTCGACCTGGATAATCCTCAGGTACGTGCCGACTTGGCCAACCCCACCCAGCCGACGACCAGCTTCGGGCTAGTGGTGGAAGCGCTGGCCCGCCGCCGGGCACGCGGCATTGCCCCGTTTACCGTGATGTCTTGCGATAATATTCAAGGCAACGGTGACGTGGCCAAGCGTATGTTCGGCGCCTATGCCCACGCGCGGGACGCCGAGTTAGGCGCCTGGCTGGAAGCCGAGGTGGCGTTCCCCAATGCTATGGTGGATCGCATTACGCCGGTGACTTCCCCGACGGATATCGATGAGCTCAATCAGCGCTTTGGGGTCGAAGACGCCTGGCCGGTGGTATGCGAACCGTTCACCCAGTGGGTGCTCGAAGATCACTTCCCCTTGGGCCGTCCGGCGTTCGATAAGGTCGGTGTCCAGGTCGTCGAGGATGTCGAACCCTACGAACTGATGAAGCTGCGCCTACTCAACGCCAGCCACCAGGCGCTGACCTATTTTGGTTATTTAGCCGGGTATCGCTACGCCCACGAGGTGTGCCAGGACCCGCTGTTCGTGGATTTTCTCTTGGGATATATGCGTGAAGAGGGCACCCCCACCCTGGCGCCGGTGCCGGGGGTCGATCTCGAAACTTACCGCTTAACGCTGATCGAGCGGTTTGCCAACCCGCAAATCAAGGATACCCTGGCACGGCTCTGCGCCGAGAGTTCGGATCGCATTCCGAAGTGGCTCGTACCGGTAATTCGCCAACAGTTGGCCCAGGGTGGCGAGATCGAGCGCAGTGCCGCCGTGGTGGCCAGCTGGGCGCGCTATGCTGAGGGCGTAGACGAGCAAGGGGAGCCGATCGAAATTGTCGATCGTTTGAAAGCCCCGTTAATGGCCATTGCGGCTGAGAATCGCAAGCGACCTACGGCCTTTATCGAAAATCGCGAGCTGTTTGGTGACTTGGTCGACAACACCCGCTTTGTTGAGTCCTACTTGAGCGCGCTCGAATCACTGCACGAACATGGCGCACGCGCTACGCTAGAGGGTCTGGCGGCATCCAAAGGAACATTGTGATGTATATCGGGGTAGATTGCGGTACTCAAAGCACCAAGGTAGTAGTAGTCGACATTGAGCGAGGGATGATTCTCGCGGAAGCAAGCCGTGCCCATCGCCTGGATGAAGCTGAAAATGGCCGCCGTGAGCAGGCGCCCGCTGAGTGGCTGGCGGCCCTGAAAGGGGCGTTCTCTACTGCACTCGATAAAGCCGGCGTTTTGGCCAGCCAAGTCCGCGGCATCGGTGTTTCCGGTCAGCAGCACGGAATGGTGGCGCTCGATGCCGATGGTGCGCCGGTCTACCCCGCTAAGCTGTGGTGCGATACCGAAACCAGCGCCCAGAATGCCGATTTGGTCGCCCGCCTGGGCGGTGAGGCGGGCTGCCTGGAAAAACTGGGGCTGGTGCTGCAAACCGGTTATACCGCCTCCAAGGTGGCTTGGCTGCGGCAGCATCACCCCAATGCCTACCACCGCATCGAAAGCCTGTTACTGCCCCATGATTACCTTAACTTCTGGCTCACCGGGGAGCGGGCTACCGAAGCCGGCGATGCCTCGGGTACGGGGTACTTCGACACTCGCAAGCGTTGCTGGCAGTTGCAGGTATTTGCGGAAATAGCGCCCGAACTCGACCCTGAGCGCGTACTGCCCCGATTATTGGAAGCCCATGAACCGGTTGGCGTTGTGCGCCCGGTCGTCGCCCGCGAGCTGGGCTTGAGTGACCACGTCGTGGTCTCTTCGGGTGGCGGCGATAACATGCTGGGTGCTATCGGCACCGGCAATATTACCCCTGGGCTTATTACCCTGAGTTTGGGCACATCGGGTACCGTTTGCGCCTACTCGGCCACCCCCGTGGAGTGCGACAATGCTATGGTCGCCAACTTCTGCTCGAGTACCGGTGGCTGGCTGCCGCTGATCTGCACCATGAACGTTACCTCAGCGACCACTCGGGTTCGCGAGCTGTTCGGCCTGGACCTCGCGGCGTTCAGCGAGCGGGTCGCTAGCGCTCCGGTAGGGGCAGAGGGCGTTACGGTGCTGCCTTTTTTCAACGGCGAGCGGGTACCCATGCTGCCCGACGCCTCGGCGGATTTTCTTGGCCTGACCAGCTTGAACACCACGCAGGCTAATTTGTGCCGTGCCGTGGTGGAAGGAGCCACTTTCGGGCTACGCTATGGACTGGAATTGCTGGGTGATTTAACCGCTGGCGCCAGCCAGATTCGACTAATCGGTGGCGGCGCCAACAGCCCCGTGTGGCGGCAGATGGTGGCTGATATTACCGGTACCCAGGTGATTTGCCCTGAGATTACCGACGCAGCTGCCCTGGGTGCGGCGATACAGGCCGCGTGGTGCGACCGGCGTCAAGAAGGCGTTACGCTGGAAGCGCTGTGTGAAAAATTAGTCCATCTGGACGCGCAGTCACTGGCTGAGCCCGATCCAGAGCGTGTGGCCGCGTACCAACCCATCTATGCACGTTATTGCGCAGCACTTGAACAACGCCATGGCGGCGCTTAAAAGCATATCAAGGAGATTTTATGACCAGTCAGCTGCAACAGTTGAAGCAACACTCGCTCGTCGTCGCCGATACCGGTGATCTTGAAGCCATTCGTCGCTATCAGCCTCAGGATGCCACCACCAACCCCTCGCTGCTGCTCAAGGCGTTTAGTTTGTCGGGTTATCAAGCGCTGATCGATGAAGAGCTAAGCAGTGTAAAAGCGTCGGGCGGCAGCCGTGAAGAGCAAGTCAAGCACGCGGTTGATCGCCTCGCGGTTGCCATGGGGAGTGAAATTTCAGCTGTCGTACCGGGCCGTGTTTCCACCGAAGTGGCGGCTCGGCTCTCGTTTGATACCCAGGCCAGCATTGCCAAGGCCCATGAACTCATCGAGCTGTACGATGCCCGTGGCGTCTCACGCGATCGCGTGCTGATCAAGCTGGCCTCCACTTGGGAAGGCATTCGTGCCGCCGAAGTGCTCGAGCGCGAGGGCATCCAGTGCAACCTGACGCTACTGTTTAGCGATGCCCAGGCTCAGGCGTGTTTTGACGCGGGCGTGTTTCTGATTTCCCCGTTCGTGGGCCGGGTGACCGATTGGTATAAAAAAGAGACCGGCAGTGAGTACACCCCAGAAAACGACCCAGGCGTGCAGTTCGTTCAGGGTGTTTGCGAGCGGGCTAATCAGAGCGGCTATGAGACGGTGGTAATGGGCGCGAGTTTTCGTACCACCGGCCAAGTGCTGGCGTTGGCTGGCTGCCCACGGCTGACCATTTCGCCCGCGTTACTTGAAGAACTGGAAGCGACAGAGGGCAGCGTCACTGCACAAATTCAAGCTGGGAAGGGGGCAGGTAAACCCGCCGCGCCGCTTAATGAAGCCGCTTTTCGCTGGGGGCACAACCAGGATGCCATGGCCAACGACAAGCTAGCTGAAGGTATCCGTCGCTTCCACGACGACCAGCTTGAGTTAGAAAGCCTAGTCGATAAGCGGTTAGGCTGAGAGTTACGTTAGCGCACGGTTTGAGTGCGTCGGTTTTCGGGTTGCTCTGATGACGACGCCGTCATGCTACAGGCACAGGGAGAGAGCCTTATGGATGCCACCCTCAGCCAGTTGTTGAGATCCATCGAGTTAACCCCGACGGGCGATTTGCAGCCGCTCAGTGGGGGCGATATTGCCGCGGTGTATCGTCTTGAGACGCGCCAGGGGCAGGTGGTGATCAAGCACGACGATGCGGCTCGACTACGTGGGGAAGCGGAAGGCTTGCGCACGCTGCGCAATGCCGGCGAGGCGCTTGCAGTGCCAGAGGTGCTGGGTCTGGCACAGGGCTGGCTGGTCATTAAGTCGTTGGATACCGTGCCTGCCGGGCCGCAAAGCACGATAGCGCTTGGCGAAGGACTGCGCGGTTTGCACGAAGTGATTGGCGACGCCCACGGCTGGCATCAGGATAATGCCTGTGGGCTCACTCCCCAGCCTAATGCGCCGCTTAACGATGGGCGGGCTTTTCAGCGGGAGCGGCGCCTGTTGCCGCTTAGCGAGGCGTGCTATCAGCAAGGGCTCCTGGAGAGTGGGCTGCGCGGGCGTATCGAACGCTTAGCCCATGGTTTAGAGGGCTGGCTGCCCGATACGACACCGAGTTTAGTGCATGGCGACTGTTGGTCGGGGAATGTGCTCTTTACCACTAAGGGGCCAGCTCTGATTGACCCTGCCGTGTATCGCCACTACCCGGAAGTGGATGTCGCGATGCTGACTTTGTTTGGCTCGCCGGGTGAGGCGTTTTTCGATGCCTACTGGAACGGCAACGCCCCGGCCGATTGGCCGAGGCGTGAAGCGCTGTTTCAGCTTTATCCGCTATTGAATCACCTGCTGCTATTCGGGGCCGGTTATCGCTCAGCGGTTGAACGCAGCGTGGCGAAGGTCGAATCCTTCAGTTAATGCTTACCAGGACGTTTACCAAGATTTATAAGGCAAGAACTTGCCATTCAAGGTGAGTAATACCCGGTCGCCTTTAGGATCTTCGATCTTATCCACTTCCATGGTGAAGTCGATGGCGCTCATAATGCCGTCGCCGAATTTCTCTTGTACGACATCCTTAAGGGTTTCTCCATAAACGCCGACCACTTCGTAGAGGCGGTAGATGAAGGGGTCCTGAGGGATGGCTTCGTCCCAGGCTTTGGTGGGGAACGCCACTAACGCGTCGGCGACATCGCTTTCCACGCCTAACGTATCGCATAGTTGATGCGCAATCTCGCTGCTCGCGCTATTCATGCCGTAGCAGGCAGAAGCGACCCATACGGGTGACATGCCAACCGCTTTCCCAATATCGTCCCAGCTCAATTTTTTACGCGCTTTGGCGGCGAGCAGGGTGTGACGCATTTCGAGCTTATCCATGAGGTCTCTCCTTAAGCGTGAAGGGCGGCTAGCGCCCTTTGTGGTGTTAATGCTTTGATCAAGATAAAACTTTTTTAGCTTGGGTACGTACGTGGGTGGTGTAGAGAACCAAGCCAACCAAGGTCAGACCGCCCACGAGATTGCCTAGAACGGTAGGGATCTCGTTCCACATAATGTACTGGTACAGGGTGAAGTCGGCGCCCATCATTAGGCCGATCGGGAACAAGAACATGTTGACGACGGAGTGCTCAAAACCGAGATAAAAGAACACGATAATGGGCATCCACATGGCCATTATCTTACCGGAAACCGTAGTGGAAATAGCGGCGCCCACTACGCCCATGGAAACCATCCAGTTGCAGAACATGCCGCGCAGGAAGAGCACAATCCAACCAGCAAGCCCCGCCTCCTGGTAGCCCACTGTCCGGCTTTCACCAACGGCCATCATCGTTTGGCCTACAGCGTTGATTTCCTCGGTGCCGCCCATGGTGAAATTCAGGTAGCCAAAGGTGGCAATAAACAGCGCGCCCCCCAAATTACCCAGCCCCACCAGGGCCCAGCATTTCAGCATCCGCGGCAGGGTGACGCCGGGCCTTTTATCGAGCCAGGCAATCGGCACCAGCATAAACACCCCGGTGAGTAGGTCGTAGCCCATCAAATAGAGCATGACAAAGCCAACGGGGAACAGCAGCGCCCCAATCAAAAACTGGCCAGTTTGGGTCGCAATAGTGATGGCAAAAATAACCGCCAATGCAAGGGTAGCGCCCGCCATAAAGGCGCGGATAAGCGTATCCCGGGTGCCCATATAGACTTTTGCTTCACCCTGATCCACCAACTTAGTGACGAATTCACTAGGCATTAGATAAGACATAAGCAGGTTTCCTGTGTTGTTTCGATTGGTTAACACCTCGCCCATGTATTTTTAGTTTTCCCTTGCGGAGCAATAAAACAGAGGGTTGCGCTGTCTTGGTGCAAAAAAAGGGAAGGCGTATGGCGCTAATGATTTTATTGCGATTTATATGCCAACTTGGCTATTTTGATATTAAGATACTGTTTTAAAAGAGTTATTCTGTTTTATGATTAGCGCTTTTGATGCCGGCCAAAAACAACGAAAAATCGTAAATAACGATATTTCGTTGTTTTATTGACGAAACTTCGTAAGTGGCGTGGGAATTGAATGGTAAAGACAACGTTCACTTCTGCACCTTGAGATACCCACGATGGTCGCGCGAGTACTCCTCAACAGCCAAATTTCCGCATTGATGGGCGGTTATTCACCGCTCGCAATGATGGTTGTCGACCCGTTTAGCGATCAGTTGCTGGCTGCCAATCGGGCTGCCTGTGAACTGCTCCGTATTCCCCAAAGCAGTATCGGTCCAGAAAGTGACGAGCATAAAAGTGACGAGCATGAAAGTGATGAGCCAGGCAATGATGAGCAAAACGGGTTGGATCATGAGTTGCCCCTGGCATCACCCTTTAGCCACCGCTTAAGTGCTTCATTACCGCTATGGATTAGCTTTACCGGTGAGACGCTGGAGCAAAAAACCGCCTGGTCGGATGATTTGGTTGTGCTGGACATGCTGCGCCAGCCGTATCGAGTCGAGGTGTATGCCCAGCGCATCGAAGATTCTCCTCAGCTGTTATTGACCCTGATTGACCGCAATAAGGCCGAGCAGCGGCGCGCAAAGGCAGAATTGGGGCGCCAGCACCGCCAGGGGGAAGTGGGTTGGCAGCGGGTCGAACAGGTATTCGAGCGTATCGAAAAGCAGAATCAGCTGATCCTTGGCGCGGCAGGCGAGGGGATCTATGGCTTGGATGCGGAGGGCAAAACGACCTTTGTGAACCCCGCTGCAGAGCGCATTTTGGGCTGGAGTACCGACGATATGGTCGGCCATGACGCGCACCTCATGTTTCACCACACCCATGCCGACGGCAGCCACTTTCCGGTGCAGCAGTGCCCGATTCACGCCTCGTTCAGCGACGGTCAGGTGCACCATGTCGATAACGAGGTGTTTTGGCACAAAAATGGCGAAGCGATTCCGGTCGAGTACACCAGCACGCCGATTTTTGAGATGGGCCGTTTAGTGGGCGCCGTGGTGTTGTTTCGGGATATTCGTGAGCGCAAGCGCGCCGAGCAGCAACTTCGGGATGCGCTCGCCGAAGTGGAGACGCTCAAGCAGCGCCTGGAACTGGAAAATGAGTACCTTCAAGAAGAGATAAAAGCAGAGCTCAACCATCGCGATATTGTTGGCAATAGCCCGGCCGTGGCAAAGCTGATTAAACAGATCGAGATGGTGGCGCCTACCAGTGCCAATGTGCTGATAAGTGGTGAGTCGGGCACCGGTAAAGAGCTGATCGCCCGCGCTATCCACGCGGGCAGTTCGCGCAGTGACCGGCCACTGATCCGGGTAAACTGTGCGGCTATTCCGCGTGACCTGTTTGAAAGCGAGTTTTTCGGCCATGTCAAAGGCGCCTTCACCGGGGCGGTACAGGACCGCCCAGGGCGTTTTGAGCTCGCCCATGGCGGGACGCTGTTTTTGGATGAAGTGGGTGAAATTCCTCTCGAGTTACAGAGTAAGCTGCTGCGTGTATTGCAGGATCAACAGTTCGAACGGGTGGGCGACAACCGCACACGGGAAGTCGACGTGCGGGTCATTGCCGCGACCAACCGTGAACTGCGCGACATGATTGAGGTGGGGCATTTTCGTGAAGACCTCTATTTTCGCCTTAACGTTTTCCCCATCGATTCGGTGCCCTTGCGCAAACGGATTGAGGATGTGCCACTGCTGGCGCGGCATTTTTTGCACCGAGCCTGCCTCAAATTCAATAAGCCCGGAGTGCGTATCCCTCCCGCGCAATTAGAAATCCTCCAGCGTTACCCCTGGCCCGGCAATATCCGTGAGCTTGAAAACGTCATTGAACGTCAGGTAATCGTCACCCAGGATCGGCGTCTGGTATTCGATGATCTCCTGTTGGGGGAGCCGCCCCGCTCGTTAAGCCGCACAAGCAACGAGCCCACGGCGGGTCGTGACCTCGGGCAACATCATGAAACCACGCTGCTGACCGAGCATGCGCTTAGCCAGCGCCAACGAGAAAGTACGCTAGCCGCGCTCTCCCAGGCGGGCGGCAAAGTGTCGGGGGCGGGCGGCGCCGCGGAGCTACTGGGTATCAAACCAACGACGTTAGCGTCACGGCTAACAAAGTGGGGGATTGAGCCACGGGAATTTCGTAAAAGTAAGCCGTGTGGATAGTCGTCCCTCCCTACATTGGACTAAGGTAAGCTGGAAGCGGCTTGACAATAGGTTGTACACACATTTTTAGATTGTTCAAGGCTAGCATACATACATGAATGTAACTATAATGCTCATCTTTCTGAGTGGCTCAATGCACCAAGTGTCTTTGTAAGCTGAGAGACTTTGTAAGCTGAGAGACTTTGTAAGTTGATCGACTTAGTCGACAGAGAAGCTTAGTTCGTTCGCCATCCTGACGCTGATACCTAGAGGCAATCCCATGCGACTGGCACACTGGGCAGTCAATGCCCCTTTACGACCCTTACTGATAGCGGTATTCACAGCTTCATTTGTGTTGCCTGCTCAAGCGGCTGACCTCCTCACGATTACCCGTGACGCATTAGACAATAACGCGGCGTTAGCGTCGGCACGCGCTGAGTATTTAAGCGTTGAGGCTAGCCGAGATGTGGCACGCAGTGGGTTGCTTCCCCAAATCAACGCCACCGGTAATGTTGCCCACAACCAGCAGTACGAAAGTCAGACATCCTCGCGAGTGGGCACTGGTGCAGGAAGGGTTAACGGAGATTTTAGTAGCGCAAGCGATGACCGCTACAACACCGTATCGCTCTCTTTAGAAGCCACTCAAGCGCTCTACGATGAAGTAACGCGTCGGGAGGTCACTCAAACCGAACGCCAAATTGACCAGCAGGTGTATCTGCTTGCGGCCACCGAACAGCAACTGCTGATCGACACTGCCAGCGCTTATTTCGATATTCTGCGCGCTCACGAAATCCTAGAGGCCCGTCTTGCTCAAGAGCGGGCGATTGGGCGCCAGCTCGAACAAGCGGGCGAGCAGTTTGAGGTCGGCTTGATTGCGATTACAGAAGTCGAGGAAGCGCGCGCGACCTTCGACCAATCACGAGCTGATCGCATTGCCGCAGAGAGCAACCTTCAGGTGGCTTTCGAAGCATTGGAGCAACTGACCGGCCAACGCTATGCCAGCATTGAAGCCCTCGGTGACAGCATGCCCGTTGGCCTTCCCAATCCAAGTAGCCGTGACTACTGGGTGGAACAGGCCCTAGAACTCAATCCTCAGGTATTGGCTCAGCAAGCTGGTATCGAAGTAGCGCGCACCGGTGTGGAAATCGCCCGTGCAGGCGGTTTGCCGACCCTGCAAGCCTTTGGTAATTATCAATACGGCGACAGTGATATCGATAACACCGCCGGTGAATACTCCTCGAGCCAGGTGGGCTTGAGCGCTAACCTGCCCATTTACACCGGTGGCCGCACCAGCGCAAGCATCCGCCAAGGGACCTATCAACTGGAAAGTAGCCAGTATGATTTCGAGTCCCAGCGTCGCTCCTCCATCCAGCAGGTTCGTTCGCTGTACACCCAGGTGAGCAACGATGTGGAAACCGTCGAGGCGCGCCAGCAGGCCATCGTCTCCAATCGCAGCGCTTTAGAAGCCACCCGTGCAGGGTATGAGGTAGGCACCCGTAACATCGTGGACGTGTTGAACGCGGAGCAAAACCTCTACAACGCGATCGCCAACTACGCCGAAGCGCGCTACGACTATGTGGTGAATTTGCTCTCGCTGCGTCAGCAGGCCGGGCGTTTGGACGTCGAAGCCATTGAGGAAGTCAACGCGTGGCTAACCGGTGATGAGGTGAACTTTATCTTACCCGAGAATGACGGCAACGACCGCTATGAGAGCGCGCTTGACATCGGAGCGCCACCACAGCCCCAGCCGGGCATGTAATTAACGCCGATTGGAAATGACACAGGTGCAGCAAGTGCTACTAGTCGACTCTTAAAAAGATACATGGGAACTTAACGTATGAAGAAGATGATTCACTCACGCCGAGCGAGTCTGGTGACGCTGGTAGCCGCGCTGGCACTCGCGGCGTGTGGTCAAGAACAGGCCGAAGCGCCTCAGCCGGGCTCCGAGCAAGAACCCCCGCCCCATAAGGTCGAAGTGACTGAAATGGCACGTCAGGATATACCGCTGGATAAATCGTACCCCTCCTTGCTGCGCAGTGATGATGAAGTCACCTTGGTGGCGCGTGTGAATGGCTTTCTGGAAGAGCGCCACTTCGAGCCCGGCCAAATGGTCGAAGAGGGCGATCGCCTCTATACCATCGAACCGGATCTTTACCAAGCAACCGTTAACCAGCGTGAAGCTGACCTGCAAAGCGCACGGGCTGAGCTTTCCCGCGCCCAGCGTGATGCGCAACGTTTCGAGCAACTACTCAGCCAAAACTCGGTGAGCCGCCAGCAGTACGACCAAGCGCTGGCTGACCAGCGCGTCGCCCAGGCAAGCGTAGCGCAGGCAGAGGCGGCATTAACTAGCGCTAACCTGGACTTGGGGTATTCACAAGTTACTGCACCTGTCTCTGGAATGATCGGTTTAAGCCAAATTAATGTGGAAAATTTGGTCACTTCCGGTACCGAGCTGGCCACGATTACACCACTAGATCCGTTAGAGGTGCGTTTTCAACTGCCTCAGCGCGATGCCTTTGAGCTGCGTCGCCAACTGAGCAATGGCACTGAACCATCGGATATTCGTGCTCGTTTGAGCATACCTGGTGTCAGCGGAGGTGGCGATTCTGAGCTAGAAGGGTACTTAGACTTTCTGGGCTCTAGCGTTGATCGAGACACCAGCACCGTGCAAGCCGCTGCGACGTTTGAAAACCCTGACGCTACCGTACTGCCGGGCCAATTTGTGCGCGTACGTCTTGACGGCTTGAAGCGTTTTGACGTAATGGCGGTGCCAGAGATAGCGGTGACGCAAGGCCTAATGGGCCCCCAGGTGTTTGTCCTGGATGAAGAGAATAAGGCTCGTGAGAAAACTATCTCACTGGGTGAGATAGCGGGGCCGTGGCAGATCATTCGTGACGGCCTGGAGCCGGGTGACCGGGTAATTGTCGGTGATCCAGCCGGTTTAGAGCCAGGCATGACGATTGATCCACAGTCGTTTGATGGCAACGCGGAGGCTGTTAACGAAGGTGTCGAGCAAGAAGAGGCGGAAGAACAGGCCGAGGCGGCTCAAGCAATGGAAGAGGGGGCTGCCGATGGCCAGCCCGCTGAAGGAGAAGAGGGTGCACCATAATGAACTTCTCTAATTTTTTCATCAGCCGCCCGATATTTGCCACAGTGTTGGCGATTATCGTGACGCTAGTGGGCGTGATGTCGATGCGCATTCTGCCTATTGAGCAGTATCCCAGCGTAGTGCCGCCCACCGTGTCGGTTCAGGCGACGTTCCCTGGAGCGGATGCGGAAACCGTCGCACAAACGGTGGCGGCCCCAATCGCGGAGGCCATCAACGGCGTTGAGGATATGCTGTACATGACCTCTAACAGCGCTGATAACGGCAGTATGAGCCTGAGTGTTGCTTTCAATATCGGTACCGATGGCGATATCAATACCATCAACGTCAACAACCGGGTGCAAGGGGCGCTGTCGCAGTTGCCTGAAGCCGTCCAGTCCCAAGGTGTTACTGTTTCGCTACGTTCTGACTCTATTTTGATGTTATTAGCGTTGACCTCACCGGACGGCGACTACAACAACGTCTATATGCAGAACTACGCCACCCTGAACGTGCTTGACGCACTGCGCCAAGTGCCCGGGGTAGGTAACGCCGAAGTACTAGGCGGCGGCGAGTTTGCCATGCGTATCTGGATGGATCCGGATAAGTTGGCACAGTACGACCTGACGCCCAGCGAAGTGGCCAGTGCGATCAGGGCGCAAAATACCGAGATTCCGGCGGGTAGCCTTGCTTCTACGCCTCAGAGTGAACCGCGCGCCTACACCTATACCATGACCGCAGGCGGTCGACTGAATGATGTCGATGACTTCCGTGAGATTTACTTACGTACCAATAGCGACGGTTCATCACTACGTTTGGAAGACGTTGCACGTATCGAACTGGGGGCATCTTTTTACGGTATCGACGCGCGGTTGAACGGTTCCACCATGACGCCGATTATTATCAATCAACAGCCTGGGGCTAATGCCTTAGCAACGGCTAATGCTGTGCGCGCGACGATGGATGATCTGGAAAGCCGCTTCCCTCCAGGGCTTGAATATGTCTCCCCTTACGACACCACGCTGTTTATTGATGCTTCGGTAGAGACGGTGATTAAGACGTTTATTGAAGCCTTCCTGATCGTTATCGTCATTCTGTTTATCTTCCTGCAGAACTGGCGCTTTACGGTGATCGCCATGTCGGTCGTGCCCGTTGCGGTGGTGGGGACGTTTGCCGGCTTTTACCTGTTTGGGTTTTCGATCAACCTGCTAACGCTGTTTGCCTTGGTGCTCTCGATAGGGATAGTGGTCGATGATGCCATACTAGTGGTGGAAAACGTCGAACGCGTGCTGAGTGAAGAGGATGACATCAGCGTAATGGATGCCACCATCCGAGCGATGAAAGAAGTCGGTGGGCCGGTTATTGCGACCTCACTGATTATGGCGGCGGTGTTTGTTCCAGTGGCTTTCTTGGGTGGCTTCACGGGGCAGATTTATCAGCAGTTTGCGATTACCGTGGCGATATCGGTAGCCCTCTCGGCGGTAATGGCGTTGACCTTTACGCCTGCTCTGTCAGCGATTTTTATCAAGCATAAAATTGCCGGCGCCGGACAGTCTAAGTTCAAGCGTGCCTTGCATACCCCGCTACGCCTGTTTGACCGCATGTTTGCAGGTATTACTGCGGCCTATATGTGGGTAGTAAAGGGCTTAGTGCGTTTTTGGGTGTTAGCGTTAGCGTTAACGATAGCTACAGGGGCGGGCTCTTTCTGGTTATATGCCAATACGCCTTCAACGCTGGTACCCGAGACTGATCAGGGCATCGTGTTAGTGAGCGTTTCGCTGCCGGATGCGGCCTCACTTGACCGTACCCAGCGCTATATGGAAAAACTCAGTGCTGAGGTTGAAGCAATTCCCGGTGTGGAATACTCCTCGGCTATTGCCGGTTACGATATTCTCTCAGGCGCTGTTAATACTGCGCGCGGGATTATGTTCGTCAATATGCATCCCTGGGCAGAGCGTGATCTGACGGCTAGCGATCTCGTAGGCCAAATTATGGGTTTGGGCGCGAGTATTGATGGTGGCTCCGCAATGGCCTTTAACGTGCCGCCCATTATGGGGCTTTCGACGACGGGCGGTTTTACCGGTTATTTGCAGTCTTTTGAAGGGGCAACGCCGCGGGAGCTGTACGAAGCGTCGCTGCAAATTATGCAGCAGGCTAACCAGCACCCTGCGTTAAGTCGGGTTTTCACCACCTTCAATGTCAATGTACCCTCTTACCGGGCTAACATCGACCAGCAGAAAGCGCTGAGTTACGGCGTTGGGCTTGAAAACATTAACTCAGCCCTGGCCAATACGTTTGGTAACGGCTTTGTGAACTACTTTAGCTATCAAAATCGTAACTTCCAGGTGTACCTGCAAAACGAGGATGAATTCCGTAAAACGCCGGAGGACGTGAGCCGCGTTTATGTTCGCGGCGGTAATGGCGAGCGTATTCCGCTTTCGGAGTTTGTCGAGCTTGAGCGTCAAACGGGACCAGCCGTGGTATCGCGCTTCGGTGTTTATGCCGGTGCACAGTTCCAGGGTAACCCGGCTGAGGGCTATAGTTCCGCTCAGGCTATTGAAGCGATGGAGCAGGTGGTCCAAGAAACACTAGGAACTAACTGGGGAATGGGCTGGACCGGTACGGCTTATCAAGAAGCAAACCTGGGTAATGCCGCGACCCTTGCCATCGTCTTTGGGATGTTGATGGTATTCCTGATTCTAGCGGCTCAGTATGAAAGTTGGTCGTTACCGCTGGCGGTTCTGACCGCGACGCCCTTTGCCTTCCTGGGCGGTATTGGTGGGATCGTGCTGCGTGGGCTGGACACCAGTGTGTATGTGCAAATCGGTATGTTGGTGGTGGTTGGGCTGGCTGCGAAGAACGCTATCCTGATTGTCGAATTCGCCGAGCTTCAGCGTAAAGAGCAGGGTAAGTCGATACGTGAAGCGGCTATTATTGCTGCTGAACTGCGTTTTCGCCCCATCGTCATGACTTCGCTGGCCTTTATCTTTGGTACGTTACCGTTGGCCCTGGCGACCGGCGCCAGCGATGTGAGCAGCCATCACATCGGTACGACAGTCGCCATGGGGATGTTCTCGGTAGCGACCTTGGGGAGCCTGTTTATACCCAGCTTCTACGCCATGATTGCAACGGCCTCTGACTGGCTGGGGCGTAAGATGAAAGGGGATAAGCGACACTCCTCGCAACCGGCGCTAGAGCAGGATCAGCACTAATCGTTAGCGATAATAAAGAGTGACAACAGACGGGTATCTCCTTTGGGAGGTACCCGTTTTTTTATCCCCATGACCGGGGCAATACAGCACTGGCGCCCTAAAGCTAACCTAGACTAAGCTGACAAATATAATACATTGCCGGCTAAGTACCGGGTGAGGAGGACGCCATGAATGAACTACTGCACGCCGCCACGTTATTTCCGAGCATTGTGTTTACGTTTTTACTCGGTCTTTTAGCGCTCTACTGGCTATTGGTCATCATTCGTTTGGCGCCTTTGGAGCTGTTCGAGCGCGACAGTTTGAAAGAGGACCATTTAGCAAGCACGCTGGTCTCTCTTGGCTTCGCAGGGGTGCCGACGACGCTGGCCTTAACGGTGATCTTGGCCATTGCCGCGGTACTGGCACTGGCCATTGAAATGCTCGTGCTGCGTTGGTTGCCACTTGGCTTGATACGCATCCCGGTGGGGGGGCTGGTGCTATGGGGCAGCTTGGTCATTGCTTCGCCCGTGGCGGCAGCGCTTTGCCATGCACTACATCGTGGGCTGCACCGTTATCGTCCTTTTACACGGCGGTGTTTGCTGGGGCAAACGGTGGTAGTGAGAGAGAGCCAAGGGCAGGGCGAACAGGCCTTCGCGATGATCGATAATGAGCCGAACAGCAGCGTAAAACTGCTCAGTAAGCGTGATGCATTGCCGGTGCAGGGCGAGCGTCGGGTGCTGGTGAAGTACCTACCTGAAGAAGGGGCTTATCGCAGTGTCAGCGAACAAGAGTACCTTGAGACGCGAGTTCGTTTGAATAAACTACGCTTAAGCCAGAAAAAACGCCATTCCAACCACTACTCAACCTCTCACTAAGGGCTACTTCCACCATCGCCGCCACAGCTGGGCTAGCCATTGCAACATGCTTTTCCCCATGTGCTGCCCGCCAGTGGCGGTTTGCGCTGTGCCACCAGCCATGTCCGGGGGTGGTGCAGAACGCTTTAAAAAATGGCGAATAGGGTCCACCTGGGCAGGTTTATCGAGCATTGGTGCGTGGCCGCAATGAGGCACGGTTAGGGTGACCAGCGTTGGCTGTGCTTCGGCCATGCGCGGCAATGTTTCGGCATCTAACAGTGTTGACGTTTCGCCGCGGATGACCATTATAGGGCAGCGTATGCTCGCCCAGTCGGCCCAGGTGTCCCGCGGCGTGTCATGTACGAATTGCTCGCCGATGCGTGGGTCGAAGTGATACGTCCAACGCCCGTCGGGCAGCCGACGGGCACTGTTGAGCGCTAATTCACGCCAGTCGGACGCCTTGGTAATACCAAAGCCCGCGTAGTGGTGAGTGAGCTCTTGCTGGAGTTCGCTAAACGTCGAGAAGTGGTGGGTAACGCCAAAGTAGCTGGAAAGGGCAATTAGCCCCTGCTGGTTCAGTTCTGGCCCAACATCGTTCAGGATGAGCCGTGAAATGCGCCCGCTATGCTGAGGGTCGGCCGCGATCAACATGCCCAGCAGGCCACCCATTGAGGTGCCCAGCCAATCCACCCGCTCGAGATTGAAGTGGTCCAGAAGCGCGATGGCAACCGTGACATAGTGGCTATAGAGGTAGTCGTGCGCAGGAAATAGCGACCAGCTCGATAACCCGCGCCCCGGTGTGTCGGGGGCAAGAATGCGCCATTCACTGCCAAGCTCACGGGCTAACGCATCAAAGTCACCGCCGTGGCGGGCAAGCCCGTGCCAGGCGACAAGCGTGCGAGTGGCGGAAGGGTTCCAGATACGAACGGCGACTTCTAATTCGCGTACGCGGACAAACTCCAGGGCATCCATAGCGTGCTCTACTTGGCTAGCGATAGCCTCAGTAGTAGCATATTTGCTGCGTTGCAGCGAGAGTGGGTGGGAGGTTTAACGCTGCATCATGCGAATAGACGTATCGATCAATTCACCACCGCGCTCACGGATCGAAAAGGCCTCTGGGTTACGCAGCCAATCGTGGAAAAGCCCCCCCAGCATGGATTGCATTAACCGAGTGGCGACTTCCGGGCTTAAGTCATCGCGCAGCAGTTGCTGCTCTTTCGCCAATACAAATACGGCCAGCATTTCCTGGAAACACTCATTGCCAATCTCTTCCTGCATATCCAGCGGGTTAATGTCGCTGAAGAACTCGCAGCGGTGTAGCAAGATCGACAATATGCGCTGGTAAGAGGGTTGTTCAAGGCGCACCAAGCCTGCATGACAGGCAAGCCGAATCGACTCTAGCGGCGATAGCTCGGCGTCCACTTTATCCACTTCATCCATCAAGGATTGAAAGGGCATGCGCACCTGTTCGACCAGGGCCATGAACAGATCGCCTTTATTCTTGAAATGCCAGTAGACGGCACCGCGGGTGAGGCCCGCATGGCGAGCAATTTGCTCAAGCGATGTGCGTGCCACGCCTTTGGCAAAAAATACCTCTTCTGCAGCTTCAAGCAGCGCTTCGCGAGTAGCAGCCGCTTCAGCTTTGGTCTTTCTTGCCATGGAAACGCAACCTCATAATCGACTCTGTATGGTCACATTTTAACCTAAGCGAAAGATTATTTACATTCAAAACTGTATGGATAAGAGACGAAGCCCATAACGTGCATTAACAAATTCGTCATTTGGAGAGTGACAGCGTATAAACAGGCAATGACACTAAGCATAGATCGCACTAACGTCGCGGAAATAACCGATTAAAATACAGGACATAACCCATGGCGCGAGCTCCCTTTCAACTGGGCGAACATACCATTATGCCCGGCCAACGCTTACAAGTGGATGTGCCCGTGGCGCGCTTATACACCCACACGCCGCTGCATATTCCAGTCGAAGTGGTGCATGGCCGTAAAGATGGCCCGGTGATGCTGGTGTGTGGTGGCATTCACGGCGATGAGATCAACGGGGTGGAAATTGTTCGCCGTGTGCTGCGCGCGAAAGCGATCAACAGCATTCGCGGCACCCTGATCGCCGTACCGGTGGTCAATGTCTTTGGCTTCTTACAGCAAACGCGCTACTTACCCGATCGGCGCGATCTCAATCGCTGCTTTCCAGGCAGCGAATCCGGCTCGCTAGGTGGGCGGATTGCCGCGCTGTTCCGTGAGCAAATTGTCGATTACGCCACCCACATTATCGACTTACACACCGGCGCCATTCATCGCACCAATCTGCCGCAAATCCGTGCCCAGCTGCGCCCCGGCAGTGAAACCGAGCGCATGGCCGATGCGTTTGGAGCGCCCGTGGTACTCAATGCTGAGTTGCGTGAAGGCAGCCTTCGCCATTACGCCCAGACCCGCGGGATTCCGGTATTGACCTATGAAGCAGGCGAAGCGCTGCGCTTCGATGAGTGGGCCATTGCCCCCGGCGTTCGTGGCGTTCTACGCGTCATGCGGCGCCTAGGCATGCTCACCGGCGAGCAGCGCCGCCGCACACCAGCCCCGGCCGAACTGGCCAATGGTTCAAGCTGGGCGCGTGCGCCGATCGACGGTATTTTACGTCCCAAAGTGCGCCTGGGCGCGAGGGTAGCCAAAGGCGAGGTGCTGGGCAAAGTGGCCGACCCTTTTGGCAACGACGAGGGCGAAGTGCGTGCCGTCGCCGACGGTATCGTGATTGGGATGAGCCGTTTACCGTTGGCCAACGAAGGCGAGGCGCTGTTTCATATTGCCCGCTTTGACGAAATTGAAGAGGCCGAAACAGCCGTCGAAAGTTTTAACTCCAGTTTGGTGCCGCCGCCTGATTCGTTCTACTAAACCGCATCCATAAGTAAAAACTATCGATTCAATAGGTAAGTGATAGCCTTCTCGAATGGCAAGTTAGCGCCTCGTTGACTATAACTATGATGGGCTTTGTAAGCGGCTACTAAAATGATAACAAAAGATAAACAGCCAAGCTTTCATCGTACTAGAACGAGTGGCGGCAACACGCCACGTCTACCGTGACATGGAGGAAAAGCGATGACGAGCGATAATACGAAACACACTACAACGGATGCGGGCATACCGGTCACCAGTGATGAGCACTCCCTTTCAGTAGGCCCCGATGGGCCGATCGTTCTACATGATCACTACTTGATGGAGCAGATGGCGGCCTTTAACCGGGAAATGATTCCGGATCGTCAGCCCCATGCAAAAGGCAGCGGCGCCTTTGGTCACTTCCAAGTAACGCACGACGTTAGCCAATATACCAAGGCGGATTTCCTCCAGCCGGGTAAAAAAACCGAGATGTTGGCGCGCTTTTCGACGGTGGCCGGTGAGTCGGGTAGCCCGGACACTTGGCGCGACCCGCGTGGCTTCTCGCTGAAGTTCTACACCGAAGAGGGCAACTTCGACATGGTGGGTAACAATACCCCCGTGTTCTTTGTGCGCGATCCGCTCAAATTCCAGCACTTTATCCACTCACAAAAGCGTCGAGCGGATAACGGCTTGCGTGATCACGATATGCAGTGGGACTTCTGGACGCTTTCTCCGCAATCTGCCCACCAGGTAACCTGGCTAATGGGCGATCGTGGCATCCCTGCCAGTTGGCGCCACATGAATGGCTATTCAAGCCATACCTATATGTGGGTCAACGCTGCAGGCGAGCGCTTCTGGGTGAAGTACCACTTCAAGACTGATCAGGGCATTAAGTGCATGACCCAGGAACAGGCTGATAAGATGGCGGGCGCGGATGCCGACTACCATCGCCGCGACCTGTTCGATGCTATCAAACGTGGAGATTATCCAACCTGGACGCTACAAGTTCAGATCATGCCGTTCGAAGATGCCAAGACCTACCACATCAACCCCTTCGATTTGACCAAGGTATGGCCGCACGGCGACTACCCGCTGCATGAAGTCGGTAAGATGACGTTGGATCGCAACCCCGTCGATTTCCACAGCCAAATCGAACAGGCAGCGTTCCAGCCCAGCAACTCGGTACCGGGCACCGGTTTCTCACCGGATAAAATGCTGTTGGCGCGGGTAATCTCCTACGCTGATGCGCACCGCGCGCGTTTAGGGGTGAACTACCAACATATCCCCGTTAACGCGCCCAAGGTCCCGGTTAACAGCTACAGCCAGGGTGGTCAGATGCGTATTAACCACTCCACCGACCCGGTGTACGCACCTAATAGCAAAGGGGGCGCGCACGCCAACCCGGAAAGGTACCCGGAAGAGGCGGTATGGGAGACGGACGGCGAGCTGGTTCGCGCTGCCTACACGCTGCGCTCGGGTGATGGCGACTTCAACCAAGCCAATGACCTGGTCAATAAGGTAATGGATGATGCTGCCCGCGACCGATTGGTCAACAACATTGTGGGTCACGTTTCCGACGGTGTTGAAGAGCCGGTACTGTCACGAGTATTTGAGTACTGGAAAAACGTCGACCAAACGATCGGCGAGCGTGTCGAGCAGGGCGTAATGGCGAACCGCCGCGAAAACGGCTAGTAAGCCTACGCGACTAGGAAGACGAACCCGCTACGCTTGCGTAGCGGGTTTTTTATACGGTGCACTTATACAACGAGCTCTGGTTCGTTCACCAAGCTAAGCGCGTCATCAAATAGGCGCAACCCTGCGCCTTCTTTATGGGCGTGTTCTGACAAATGACGCCGAAAACGCCGGCCGCCGGGGCAACCCTGAAACAGGCCCAGTAGGTGACGGGTAATGTGGTTCAGCTTCGCGCCTTCATCCAAGCGCTGCTGAATATAAGGCCGGAATGCGTTCGCAGCATCCAAGCGGCTTGCCGCCGGGCCTTTTTCACCAAACAGCTGCTCATCGACGCCTGCCAGCAGCCAAGGGTTTTGATACGCCTCACGCCCCACCATTACGCTATCCACATGGGTAAGCTGTTCTTGGCACTCGGCTAGGGTTTTAATGCCGCCATTAATGCCGATATGCAATTCAGGTCGGCTCTGCTTTAACCGGTGAACGCGGGGATAGTTAAGCGGCGGGACATCGCGGTTCTGCTTGGGCGACAAACCCTGCAGCCATGCCTTACGGGCGTGAACGGTAAACACCTCGCAGCCTGCGTCCGCGACGATAGCGATAAACCGCTCAAGGTCGGCGTCCTCATCCTGGTCATCGATACCAATACGGCACTTCACCGTGACTGGAATAGACACTGCTGCCTGCATCGCCCGCACAGCATCGGCCACCTTTTCGGGGTAACCCATCAGGCACGCGCCAATCATATTGTTCTGCACGCGGTCGCTCGGGCAACCCACGTTCAGGTTGACTTCATCATAGCCCCACGCCTCAGCAATCGCCGCACACTCCGCCAGCTCACCGGCATCGCTGCCGCCCAACTGCAGCGCCAGCGGATGCTCCACCTCGTTATAGCCCAAAAAGCGCTCACGGGGCGTCCCGTGCAAAATCGCACCGGTCGTCACCATCTCGGTATACAGCAGCGTTCGCTTGGTTAAGGTGCGGGCGAAAGCTCTGTAGTCCCTTGTAGTCCAGTCCATCATGGGCGCAACCGAAAAAAGCCGACCCCGATCTGCACTATTTTCTTTAAGTAAATTAGTCATTTAGTAACACTGTTGCTGCACTGAGTGCAGTCATTGCCTCTTAAAACCGTAATTCACGCACCTGATGTACCAAATTGTACCAAGCAGTTTTAACAGCTGATGCCTAAAAAACCTGGTACACCTTGAGAACTTTTTCAGAGGTAGTGTGATGTATGCGCGCCATTGTACGTAAGAAAGGGCGCGCAGCACATAGCAGGGTATATGCCACAGCGCCGTGATTGGGCGAGCATAAATGAAATTCTTTGCTACGCTGGGGGTGTCGCCATGAAGGAAGCGGCTACGGCCCCAGGTTTTAGGGGCGATTTCATTGGATGAACGAGGTGCTAAATGGCTAATTTTACTCAAACGAACATGAGCCTGGATCATTACACTTGGGACGCAGCGCCTAGCGATGATCCACGCGTCACGGGTGAGCCTGACAGCACGCTATTTAACCGCCAGCAGGGTTACGAAGTGCTTTATATGCTGAACACGGTGCTGTCCGCTTCCGCTCCCATCACGGCGCTTCACAAGGGTGAAGAGATGATCCGTGATGAATTGCCGAGTGATACACGCGAGCAGTTGGACGTGAAAAAGTGGCTTGATCAACGCCTGTAATCGTCTGATCGCAGGCACTGTTTCAGGTTAGCGCTCGATAGATGCAAAATGCCCCGGCCATAAAAGATGGTCGGGGCATTTTTTTGGCTGCGCTGCGCACGCACCGCCAAAGGGCGCGCTTGTATTAGCGCTATCCGCTCTTCCTCACGCCGTAAACACCGCATACACCATCTGCAGCGCTAGCCCCATCAACATAAACGCGAATACGCGCTTGAGTAGGGCGACGGGCAGCTTGTGGGCGAGTTTGGCACCAATCGGAGCGGTGAGAATGCTGAACGGCGCCATTAGTAGAAACGCGGGAAGATAAACATAGCCTAGCGCGGCACTAGGCAGCCCGGCTGTACTCCAACCATTAATGATGTAACCCAGCGCCCCGGCAACGGCGATGGGCAGCCCCACGGCTGCCGAGGTGCCAATCGCGCGGGGGAGTTTGACGTTGCACCAGGTGAGGAAGGGCACCGTGAGTGAGCCGCCACCAATCGCCACGAGCGCTGAAATGCCACCGATGCCCAGGCCCACACCGCTTACTCCCATCGGGCTAGGTAGGCCGCGGTTCGGTTTGGGCTTGATGTTTGCCAGCATCTGGAGTGACATTAGCACCATAAAACAGGCGAAAAAGATGGCTAGGCTACGGGTGGGGATCAGCGCGGCGATAAAGGTGGCTAAAAACGTGCCGACTAAAATGCCGGGGGTAATAAACCGCACGATGTCCCAGCGCACCGCCTTGTGCCGATGGTGGGAAAGCAGACTGGCGGTAGACGCAGGAATAATAGACGCCATGGCAGTGCCTAACGCCAAGTGGGCGAGATGTTCATGGGGCACACCTTGAAGTACAAATAGCGACGTTAAAATCGGCACCATAATGCCACCGCCGCCAATCCCTAATAAGCCTGCCATCAAGCCAACAAAGCCGCCGAGTGCTACATATGCCAACCACCAGATGATGTCCAAGTCCGCTGCTCCTAAAAGTGTCTTGTTAGCACGATAAGCACATTGTACCGGAAGCGGCGCCTGTAGCGGGGCCAAAGTCGAGTATTCGACTGTGGTAGCGGCGATGCAGTGGTAAGCTGCAGGACAAGTAATGTTTCGGAGTTCGTATGCGCAAGGTAATAGGCAATGTTGGCATTTTGGTAGTGGTAGTTGCGCTATTGGCAGGCTGTAGCGACATGGAGGAGCCGTCAACTGACACAGTTTCCTCCGCGCAACCTGAGGCCACCCCTGAAGCCCCGGTGACGGAGTCGGAAATTGCTGAGGTAGAAGTAGAGCCGCTTGTTGTCGAGATATCGACGCAGGTCGCCTTACGTAACGATCGGCGCTTAATGGTGGAAGGCAAAAGCAACTTACCGGATGGCACCCAAGTACGCATTGTAGTCGAGCGTGAGATCAGCCGGGTGCGTTGGCAGGCAAGAACGCAAATCGAAAATGGCCAGTTTGCAGCCGGCCCGTTTGGCTCTGGCAGTGGGCTGCCCGATGGAGGCTACGATGTCCGCGTAGAAGTTTCGGAAGGCAGCGTGCAGCCAGTCGCCGTGCAGGCGCGTATTGGCCACGAGGGCCAGCACCTGGCGGGAGAGCTTGTCAGCCAATCCCGCCACGGGCTGGGCCAGGTGGCCACCTACTCACAGCGTTTCTTGGTGGGGAGTGAGCCAAGGCAAACGCGTGACCAGGTGGAGGTGCTAGAGAGTCCGGGGAGGTAGACGCTTTAGGCAGGATGCCAATGGGCTAATAGTACTGCATGAATCGATGTGTCGCTGGGGGCTTTGGCGAAGTGCTCAATGACGAAACGATCGTCGCGTTGCACTACGTAGTGGCCCGCTTTATGAAACACATGGGTAGGCCCGAGCAGCAGTAAATCACCAGCGTTAACGGGCGAAAAATCTGTGCCTTGGCCGGGTGTTGCCATCACACAAGGCGCTTTCCAATCGATATTCAGCGGCAAGTGATTGGGCACTTTAATGGTCGTTGCCTGTACCTGTTCCCAGGGGAGGGGGCCAGTATGGGTCAACGTTAATAGCTCGGGTGCGCTATCACCTTCCAATAGTGTTGCCAGGGAACAGTCGAGGGCGTCAGCGAGCGCAACTAAACGCTCGTGACCGATCTGTTTGATCGCCCCGGATTCCCAATAAGAAATGGTGACATCTGACACGCCAACTTTGCGTGCAAGGGCAGCTTTGTTGAGCTTGGCCCTAAGCCGCAGTTGCTTGATCCGTGAGCCTAGCGATTCCATTTCGTTTTCCTGTAGATGAGCCAAAAAAGCTCGTGAATGTTTTCCACTATAGTCGACTTTTTCAATATAAATAGTGGCGCTACTAACATACGTTATTGCGCTGCTTCAGTCTTGAGGTATGTGCTCAAGGTGTTGCTGCAGTGCCATACTAAGCGATTGTGCTTTAGCGCGCATTAGTGGACAAATAACGTTGAGTTAATTTCTCTGACGCTTTCGCACGCTAGTTGTTCCCTGCGTACCGCTGTTGGTTGCGCCTAAGGTGCGTATAATATCGCCATGCATTTTTGCCAATAGGACGTTTTCATGACCGTACGTACTCGCATCGCGCCTTCTCCGACCGGGGACCCCCACGTTGGTACGGCTTACATTGCGCTTTTTAATCTGTGTTTCGCGCGCCAGCATGGCGGCCAATTTATCCTTCGTATTGAAGACACTGATCGGGTGCGTTCTACGCCTGAATCAGAGCAAATGATTCTCGATTCGTTGAGCTGGCTGGGTCTTGAGTGGGATGAAGGCCCTGATGTGGGTGGGCCCCATGGCCCTTATCGGCAAAGCGAGCGTGGCGACATTTATGCCCAACACGCTCAACAACTTTTGGATGCCGGCCATGCGTTTAAGTGTTACCGCACTAGCGAAGAGCTAGACGAGCTGCGTGAGACGCGCAAAGCCGCCGGTTTGCAGCTGGCCTTAAAGCCCGCGGATTTAGCGCTGGATGCACAAGAGCAAGCCCGCCGTGAGCAAGAGGGCTGGCCTTATGTGGTGCGCATGAACGTGCCCGCCGAAGGCGTATGCGTTGTTAAGGACATGCTGCGCGGCTCGATTGAGGTGGAGTGGGCGCAGGTGGATGCGCAAATTCTGCTTAAATCGGACGGCATGCCGACGTACCACTTAGCGAACGTTGTTGATGACCACTTGATGGAAATTACCCATGTATTGCGTGGGGAAGAGTGGATTAACTCCGCACCAAAACATCAACTGCTGTATGAGTATTTTGGTTGGCAAATGCCGCAACTTTGTCACATGCCGCTGCTACGCAACCCGGATAAATCGAAACTCTCCAAGCGTAAAAACCCGACCTCGATCAACTATTACCGTCGAATGGGCTTTTTACCCCAGGCTGTTACCAACTATTTGGGGCGTATGGGCTGGTCAATGCCTGATGAGCGCGAAAAATTTAGCCTCCAGGAAATGATGGCAGAATTTGATGTGCAGCGTGTTTCGTTAGGCGGGCCAGTATTTGACCTTGAGAAGCTCACTTGGTTGAACGGCGTATACATCCGTGAAGACTTAGATGACGATGCTCTGTTGAGCGCACTGCGTGATTGGGCGTTCAACGAAGCCTACGTAAAACAGATATTGCCGCAGGTGCGGCCACGGGTTGAGACGCTCTCCCAAGTCATGCCATTGGCAGGGCACTTCTTCTCGGGCTTACCGGCACTGAGTAAAGAGTCCTTTGAGAGTGTGAAGCTTGAGGAAGAAGAGTTGGTAAAACTACTCCAGTTCCTTGTTTGGCGGTTTGAAGGCGTCTCAGCTTGGAATAAAGAGGCACTGCTGAGCGAAGTTAAGCTCCTGTCTGAGCATTTTGATTTGAAAATGAAAGCGTTTCTGGCGCCAGTGTTTATTGCGATTACCGGCAGCACCTCCAGCACCTCGGTGATGGATGCCATGGCGATTCTTGGCTCCGATGTTACCCGGGCTCGCCTGCGCAGTGCGATAGAGGTATTGGGCGGCGTTTCCAAGAAACAGGCCAAGCGTTTTGAGAAGGAGTTCCGTGAAATCGCTTAACCGCGATTGATATAGCATTAGCGCCAATTTCTTATCCTTGGGAATTGGCGTTTTTGCTGTTGACGAAGACCCGCATAATCAGTATTATACGCTCCGTCTTCGCGACATGTGGGGCCTTAGCTCAGCTGGGAGAGCGCAACACTGGCAGTGTTGAGGTCAGCGGTTCGATCCCGCTAGGCTCCACCAATTCCGTAGCATGTGAATAGTTGCTCGGGAAGGCACGCTTTTAGCGTTATGTGTTTGTGTTATACGTCCCATTCGTCTAGTGGTCTAGGACACCGCCCTTTCACGGCGGTAACAGGGGTTCGAACCCCCTATGGGACGCCACTACTTACCACCTCCTCTCTACTGTTATTTTCCTGGCAATGAGTCCTCTCATCTGCTGGATTTTTGCGTTCCCGCCGTTCACAAAAAAAGCTACAAATCGCCACTTTTTGAGCGATTTTATGCTTGACTTGTCCACTTTTGCGATTCTGATTTTAAGGTTGTGCACAACCCCTTGTTGTTGACGCAAAAAATCTTTAACAGAACTTAAATCTTTTAAAAACAACAACTTATATTAGATCAAAAAATGACCAATTTAAGGCTGGCCCACTGACCATGGCGATTGCGGGACGTTTTGAAGTGGTTGTGAACAGGGTTATCCACAGATAGTGTGGAAAACCCTGAGCAAGGCCGGAAAGTAAAAAAGTCAAGCGATATTAGGAGGCGCTCAGGCGTTTTAATGGTGGTGATTTAGCGCAATGACTGATTCAAAATTGACTAATTTATGATGGTATCCAGCGAAGTCCACTGGTGGTGATTACCGCGGGCATCATAGTAGGTCGTCAGGCGATGATCTTGCTCATGCTCGTTGGTGTAGCGGCGCAAGCTATAAACCGTGTAGAAGACGTTGTTGGCTCACGTCGCTGGTAGATAGCTTGATGTAATGCCAGCGTGGAAGGGGTCATACGCAAAAGGCCACCCGAAGGTGGCCTTTGATCAAGCGGGGTGCTGATTTATTTTTTCGGGTAGTCGCGCTGGTCGTGGCCAATGTAGAGCTGACGCGGACGGCCGATTTTGTAGCTTTCGCTGAGCATTTCGTTCCAATGGGAAATCCAGCCAATGGTACGCGATACTGCAAAAATCACGGTGAACATATTGGTGGGGATGCCCATTGCTTTCAAAATGATGCCTGAATAGAAATCAACGTTCGGATACAGCTTACGCTCGATGAAGTATTCATCTTCAAGGGCGATCTGCTCAAGACGCTTGGCAATTTTGAGCTGCGGGTCGTCGGCCATGCCGAGCTCTGCGAGTACTTCGTCGCAGGTCTCTTTCATTACCTTGGCGCGCGGATCAAAGTTGCGATAAACACGGTGGCCGAAGCCCATTAGCTTGAACGAGTCGTCTTTATCCTTGGCTTTATCAACAAAGCGCTGGATGTTCTCTTCGGAGTCTTCGCCGATTTCGTCAAGCATGGCCAGTACGGCTTCGTTAGCACCGCCGTGAGCGGGGCCCCAAAGTGCCGCAATACCTGCGCTGATACAGGCGAACGGGTTAGCGCCCGTGGAACCTGCCAGGCGTACCGTAGAAGTAGAAGCGTTCTGCTCGTGGTCCGCATGCAGCATAAAGATGCGGTCCATGGCTTTCGCGTATACCGGGTTGATTTTGTACTCTTCGCACGGGTTGCTGAACATCATGTAGAGGAAGTTCTCTGCATAGCTCAGGTCGTTGCGCGGATAGTTGAACGGCTGACCCACATTATACTTGTGCGACATGGCCGCCAGCGTCGGCATTTTAGCAATCAGACGGATAGCGCTGATGATACGGTCTTCTTCTTGAGTGATGTCCATATGGTCATGATAGAAAGCGGCTAGGCCACCAACTACGCCACAAAGGATAGACATCGGGTGCGCGTCGCGGCGGAACCCTTTAAAGAAGTTGTTGATCTGATCGTGAACCATGGTGTGGTTACGAATGCGCGATTCAAAATCAGCGTACTGCTCATCGTTAGGTAGCTCACCAAACAGCAGGGTGTAGCACACTTCTACGAAATTAGACTCTTTGGCCAGCTGGTCGATGGGGTAGCCGCGGTGAAGCAGTACGCCCTTGCCGCCATCAATATAGGTGATGGCAGACTGGCAGGAAGAGGTGGCCATGAAGCCGGGATCGTAGGTGAACAGGCCTTCAGCGCCTAAACCGCGTACGTCGATGACGTCGGGGCCAAGTGTGCCGGAATACATGGGTAGCTCGATCGGTTTATCAAGACCGTCTACCGTCAATGTCGCTTTCCTGTCAGCCATGCTGGCCTCCTTTCGAATTCGGGTTGGGACGTAAAGTCATTGCTGCGCATACCGCGCCGGCGAAAAGGCCTGCCCACTATAGAAGTGTGCGACATTTTGTCAATTAGCCTAAGCGCTAGCTGCGTATTGTACGAAAATTGTTATTATGATGAGGTTTGTATAAGAATTAAAAGTCTACAATATGACAAAGCGTTAAAAGTCCGACGATATTTTAACAATAGTTTAACATGAGATGTTAACAGGCTTATCAAATTGCTACTCTATCGTCACTATAGCGATGCTGCAGCGCAAAATCGAATCCGAATGATGGCAATTTTCTTGCACCATAGTCGAGTTAAGCTTGAGTTCGGTTTGTAAGCGAGGGCGAAGGTTCTTATAATCCACGGCGCGCGACCGGCAGGTAGGTGGTCGTGCCCGACTTGGCAACGGCCGAGCCCCTTCCAGCAACCACCGCCCGCTCGGGCCATGCCCGACCTGTCGCAGAGCGGGCCAAGAGAGTGTGTACAAAGCCGTGAATAGCAAACGACCCGTAAACCTAGACCTTACTACGATCCATTTCCCACTGCCGGCCCTGACGTCGATCGCACACCGTATTACGGGTGTCATCCTGTTCGTTGGCCTGATTTTCGCTTTTTGGGCGCTGGGTAAATCCTTGTCATCTCCGGCGGGTTTTGACGCCGTTAGCGATGTACTGGCCAATAATTTCTTGGCTAAGTTCATTGCTTGGGGGCTGTTGTCCGCCCTGGCATTCCACTTTGTCGCAGGCATTAAGCACCTGCTGATGGATGTCGACATTGGTGTGACCCTTGAAGGTGGCGTACAAAAAGCGCAGATCACCGTCGTGGTCAGTGCCGTTCTGATTATTCTGGCAGGAGTTTGGGTATGGTAACTAACATCACAAGTTTTGGCCGTAGTGGGCTTTCTGACTGGCTGATGCAGCGCGTTTCTGCGGTGATTCTGGCCGTCTACACGGTCTTTATCGTTGCCTTTCTGCTGTTTAATCCCGATCTCGATTACTACGCGTGGAGCGGCCTGTTCAACCAAACGTGGATGCGGATTTTCTCGCTATTGGCCTTTGTCGCCTTAGCTGCACACGCCTGGATCGGCCTGTGGACCGTCACCACCGACTATCTCAAGTCCACTCGCCTGCGCGTGGGTGTCCAAGCTGTCATCATCCTGGGCATTTTCGTGTACTTGGTGTGGGGCATTCAAATTCTGTGGGGAGCTTGATTACATGTCTAATCTGCGTAGCCTGACGTTTGACGCCATTATCATTGGTGGTGGTGGCTCTGGCCTGCGAGCCGCTTTGGAACTGGCGAAGTCTGGTAAAAAGACGGCCGTGTTATCGAAAGTTTTCCCGACCCGCTCTCACACCGTATCTGCCCAGGGTGGCATTACCTGTGCGATCGCGTCCGATGACCCGAATGATGACTGGCGCTGGCACATGTACGACACCGTTAAAGGCGGCGATTATATCGCTGACCAGGACGCGGCCGAGTACATGTGTTCTGAAGGCCCGAAAGCGGTATTTGAGCTCGAGCACATGGGGTTGCCGTTCTCGCGTTTAGATAACGGTCGTATTTATCAGCGTCCGTTCGGTGGTCAGTCGAAGAACTTTGGTGAAGGCGGTCAGGCGGCACGTACCTGTGCAGCCGCCGACCGTACCGGCCACGCACTGTTGCACACGCTTTATCAGAATAACTTGAAGAACGACACCGTGTTCCTCAACGAGTGGTACGCGGTGGATCTGGTCAAGAACGCCAGCGGTGATGTGGTTGGCTGTATCGCCATGTGCATCGAGACGGGTGAAGTGGTTCACGTTAAATCCAAGGCCACGGTACTCGCGACCGGTGGTGCAGGCCGTATTTATGCTTCTACTACTAACGCCTTGATCAATACCGGTGACGGTATCGGCATGGCGCTGCGTGCTGGCTTCCCGATGCAGGACATGGAAATGTGGCAGTTCCACCCGACCGGTATTTACGGTGCGGGCACGCTGGTCACAGAAGGTTGCCGTGGTGAAGGTGGCTACCTGATCAATAAAGACGGCGAGCGGTTCATGGAGCGCTACGCGCCGAACGCCAAAGATTTGGCCGGTCGTGACGTTGTGGCTCGTTCGATGGTTATGGAAATCCTCGAAGGTCGTGGCTGCGGCGAGAAGGGTGATCACGTCTTCTTGAAGCTCGATCATCTGGGTGAAGAAGTACTTGGCAAGCGCCTACCCGGTATCGTTGAGCTTTCTAAGACCTTTGCTCACGTCGATCCGGCCAAAGACCCGATCCCGGTCGTGCCGACTTGCCACTATATGATGGGCGGTATTCCGACCAATATTCATGGTCAGGCGATTACCCAGGATGAGAGCGGTAACGATCATATCGTTAACGGTCTGTTTGCCTGTGGTGAAGCGGCGTGTGTATCTGTTCACGGTGCTAACCGCTTGGGCGGTAACTCACTGCTGGATCTCGTGGTCTTCGGCCGTGCCGCTGGCATGTTTATCGAAGGCGCGCTGAACGCAGGCATTGAGTACCTGGACGCTTCCGAGTCTGATATTGAATTCGCCATGAAGCGGATCACGCGCTGGAACGAGTCTGAAGGCGGCGAAAGCATTCCTGAGCTGAAAGCTGAGCTTCAGGACATCATGCAGACTTCCTTCGGCGTATTCCGCGAAGAGAAAAACATGCTGGAAGGCGTCGATAAGCTAGCGCAACTGCGTGGGCGTATTGCTAATGCCCACCTGCCTGACAAGTCCAACGCTTTTAACACCGCGCGTGTCGAAGCGTTAGAGCTTGATAACTTGATGGAAGTGGCAGAAGCGACGGCGATCGCTGCCCTTGAGCGTAAAGAGAGCCGCGGCGCCCACTCGCGCTACGACTATCCAGACCGTGATGACGTCAACTGGCTGAAGCATTCGCTCTTCTTCCCAGCGACGAAAGAGCTGAAAAAACGCGACGTTAACTTCAAGCCGAAAACCGTTGATACGTTCGAGCCTAAGGTTCGTACCTACTAAACGCCGCATAGACGAGAGGGAGTCACTATGTCCAATCTTCAGGTATCCGTATACCGCTACAATCCGGAAACCGACTCCGCACCTTACATGCAGGAGTTTCAGGTCGATACCAAAGGCCGCGATGTGATGGTGCTGGATGTTCTTCATATCATGAAAGAACAAGACAGCGGTTTGGCGTTTCGCCGCAGCTGCCGCGAAGGTGTGTGCGGTTCTGACGGCATGAACATGAACGGCAAAAATGGCTTGGCGTGTATTACGCCTTTGTCAGACGTTGTGAAGAACAACAAGCTGGTGCTGCGTCCGCTGCCAGGCTTGCCGGTTATTCGCGATATGGTCGTCGATATGGGCTTGTTCTATAAGCAGTACGAGCGTATTCAGCCGTATCTGCAAAACGACACGCCGCCGCCTGCCATTGAGCGCCTGCAGTCGCCGGAAGAGCGCGACAAGCTAGATGGCTTGTATGAGTGTATTCTATGCGCCTGCTGCTCAACGGCTTGCCCGTCATTTTGGTGGAACCCAGAGAAGTTCGTTGGCCCAGCCGGTTTGCTGCAATCTTACCGTTTCCTGGCCGATTCGCGTGATACGGCTACCAGCGAGCGGTTGAGCAATCTGGAAGATCCATTCTCGGTGTTCCGTTGCCGTGGCATCATGAACTGTGTGGCGGTTTGCCCAAAAGGCCTTAATCCCACTCGGGCGATCGGTAAAATCCGCGAAATGCTTCTTGCAGATGCTACCTAAGTCTATGACATTTGAGTAAAAAAGCGTGTGCCACTTAAGTTGGGTAATAATGCCACTTAAATCATGGCGCTTCGCTTGTTATCATAGGGTTTGTCACGTGGTGCGGCGTCACGTCGCACCGCTGGTCAGACAAGTTTGAAAGCCGGTGCCTTGGGTACCGGCTTTCGAGCATGAACTGAAGACGAAACACCGTATGACGCGTTAGATGATGAATAGCTTGATGATGTATAGCTAGATGAACAGGGTTTCCGGCCGTTGGCCGGCGCCGCCGGCAAATGTCCCGCCCCGCCGGCAGGGCAATAGCGATGTCGCCGCACGTTTGCGACGATACCGATACCACCCCATCAGTGCAGGGTGACCGAGAGATGCAACAAGGCATAATGGAGTTGATGTGGCGTTCCTCTCACGTTAGTGGCGGCAATGTTCACTACGTGGAAGCGCTTTACGAGCAGTACCTCGCCGATCCTGAGTCTGTCCCTGACGAATGGCGCAGCTATTTTGATGAGTTGCCGCGTCCCGAGGGCAGTGCCTCCCACGATGTTCCACTAAGCCCAGTCCGTGATCAGTTCTACCAGCTGGGGCGCGAAAGTCGTCCGGGCCGTGTAGTCGCCGCTGCCGATAGCGGTGAAAACAAAAAGCAGGTAAAAGTCCTGCAGCTGATTAACGCTTACCGCTTCCGTGGTCATCAAAAGGCCAATATCGACCCGCTAGGACTGCGTAATCCCACCCCCGTCCCCGATCTCGATCTGTCCTTTCATCAGCTCTCAAAAGCTGATTTGGACACCGAGTTCCAAACCGGTTCTTTCTTTTTAGGTATCGACAAAGCGCCATTGCGTGACATCGTTGATGCGTTGGAGCGCACGTATTGCCGCTCCATCGGCTGCGAGATCATGCATATCGTCGATACGGAAGAGAAACGTTGGTTACAGCGACGTTTCGAGTCGGTACGCAGTGCGCCTGATTTCAGTGCTGATGTGCGTAAGCACGTACTGGAGCGTTTGACGGCCGCTGAAGGTTTGGAGAATTACCTGGCATCCAAATATCCAGGTACCAAGCGCTTTGGTCTTGAAGGCGGTGAAACGTTTGTGCCAATGATGGATGAACTCATCCAGCGTGCCGGCGGTTATGGCACCAAGGAAGTGGTTATCGGCATGGCACACCGTGGGCGACTCAATCTGTTGGTCAATATTTTGGGTAAAAACCCAGCTGACTTGATCGATGAGTTTGATGGCAAGAAAGTTATTGAGCGTGGCTCAGGTGATGTGAAGTACCACCAGGGCTTCAGTTCGAACGTCATGTCCCCGGGCGGCGAAGTCCATTTGGCGATGTCGTTTAACCCATCGCACCTGGAAATCGTCGCACCCGTAGTGGAAGGTTCGGTACGTGCACGTCAGGACCGTCGTAACGACGAAGAGGGTAGCAAAGTGCTGCCGATCAACGTCCACGGCGATGCGGCGTTTGCCGGTCAAGGCGTGGTGATGGAGACATTCCAGATGTCCCAGACCCGTGCTTATAAAACCGGTGGCACGATTCATATTGTGATCAACAACCAGGTGGGCTTCACCACATCACACCCACTGGATGCTCGCTCTACCGAATACTGCACTGATATTGCCAAGATGGTTCAAGCGCCTATTTTTCATGTCAATGGCGATGATCCTGATGCAGTGCTGCACGCTACCCAAGTTGCTCTTGACTATCGCCAGCAGTTCAAGAAAGACGTGGTGATTGATCTTGTTTGCTACCGTCGTCGTGGCCACAACGAAGCTGACGAGCCGTCAGGCACGCAGCCGATGATGTATGCCAAGATCAAAGATCACCCCTCTGCGCGCTCGCTTTATGCCAAGCGCCTGGTTGATCAGGGTGTGCTCTCTGAAGAGTCTGCCAAAGCGATGGTTGAAACCTATCGTGATGACCTGGTGGCGGGCAACCACGTAGCCAATGCGTTGGTGCAAGAGCCCAATGCCTCTCTATTCGTTGACTGGGCGCCTTACCTGGGCCACGAGTGGACCGGCGATGCAGACACAACGATTGATATGAAGCGTCTGCAGCAGTTGGCTGCCCGTATGTGCGAGGTGCCGGATGGCGTCGACGTGCAGCGTCAAGTGGCCAAGATTTATGAAGACCGCCGTAAAATGCAGGCCGGTGGGCTGGGGCTTAACTGGGGCTTTGCTGAAACGCTGGCCTACGCCACGCTGCTCGATCAGGGGCATCCGATTCGGATTACCGGGCAAGACGTCGGGCGCGGTACGTTCTCCCACCGTCATGCGGTGGTGCATAACCAGAAAGACGGTTCCACCTATGTGCCGCTGCAGAACATGGCCGATGGTCAGCCGCGTTTCACCATTCATGACTCCTTCCTTTCGGAAGAAGCGGTACTGGCATTTGAGTATGGCTACTCCACCACAGCGCCGAATGATTTGGTGATCTGGGAAGCCCAGTTTGGTGACTTCTTCAACGGCGCCCAGGTGGTCGTTGACCAGTTCATATCTTCAGGTGAAACGAAGTGGGGCCGGGTGTGTGGTCTAACCATGCTGTTACCCCACGGGTATGAAGGCCAGGGCCCGGAGCACTCTTCGGCGCGCTTGGAGCGCTTCCTGCAAATGTGTGCTGAGCACAATATGCAGGTGTGCGTACCGACGACCCCCGCACAGATTTATCATCTACTGCGTCGTCAGGTGATTCGTCCGCTGCGTAAGCCGCTCATCGTAATGACGCCTAAATCACTGCTGCGTCATAAAGAAGCGACGTCGAGCCTTGAAGATCTGGCCCACGGCAAGTTCCATATGGTGCTCGCTGATCAAGCCGATCTTGCGCCTGAGAAGGTGACCCGCGTTGTGCTTTGTGCTGGCAAGGTCTACTACGACTTAGCCGCTTGGCGCGCCGAGAATGAGCGTCATGACACGGCAATCTTACGTCTTGAACAGCTTTATCCCTTCCCGAAAGAAGAACTTCTGGAAGCGCTGCAAGGCTATACCAACGTAGAAGACATTGTGTGGTGCCAGGAAGAGCCGCTTAATCAGGGCGCTTGGTACTCCAGTCAGCACAATATGCGTGCAGTGGCCGATATGCTGAAAGATGGCTTCGGACGCGAGTTGAAATTTGCAGGACGTCCTGCCTCTGCTGCACCAGCAGCTGGCTATATGTCCGTCCATACTGAACAGCAGCGCCAGCTGGTGGAAGACGCTTTTAATTTATAAGCGGCCACCGGATTTAGAGAACACATAAGGGAAACGACATGGCTACTGAGATCAAAGCGCCAACCTTTCCGGAATCCGTTGCCGAAGGCACAGTGGCGGCGTGGCATAAAAAGCCGGGTGACAGCGTTGAGCGTGACGAGCTGATTGTTGAGATTGAAACCGACAAAGTGGTGCTTGAAGTCGTCGCACCGGAAGCGGGTACCCTGACCGACGTTATGGCCGAAGAGGGCGATACCGTCGAGTCAGAGCAGGTGCTGGGCAAAATCGGTGAAGGCAGTGCGTCAGGCAGCAAAGAAGAGAAATCTTCTAGCGATGACAGCGCTGAAAAAACCGAAGAGAAAGCTGACGCAAAACCGTCTGAAGAGAAGCAAGAAAAGCCTGCCGGTGGCGGCAAGCAACATGACGTCAAAGCCCCCAGCTTCCCTGAGTCGATTCAGGAAGGCACCGTGGCCACTTGGCACAAAAAGGTTGGTGAAGCGGTCAAACGTGATGAAGTGCTGGCCGATATCGAAACCGACAAAGTTGTGCTGGAAGTCGTGGCACCGGCCGATGGCGCCCTGGCTGAAATCAAAGCTGAAGAGGGTAGCCAGGTAGAGTCCGAAGCGATTCTTGCGACCTTCACTGAAGGCGCTGGCGGTGACAGCAGTGGCGGCGATAGCGGTGGCGATTCAGCCTCCGCGAAAGCAGACAGCAGCGATGACGATGGCGCCGATGAGAAAGTCGGTGACAAAATCCTCGCTCCGGCCGCGCGTAAAATGGTTGCCGAGCATGATCTGGACGTTGCCAAGATCGAAGGCACCGGCAAAGGTGGTCGCATTCTGAAAGAAGACGTTCAGAAAGCGGTCAAAGACGGTTCTGCCAAGAAAGCAGCGAAATCGTCGGCACCGGCCAAATCAGCCGCTGCACCGGCGGCCGAAGGCGAGCGCATCGAGAAGCGCGTGCCGATGAGCCGTTTGCGTCAAACTATCGCCAAGCGCTTGGTTCAAGCGCAGCAAACCGCGGCGATGCTGACCACGTATAACGAAGTGGACATGACTGAGATCATGGCCCTACGTGCGCAGTACAAAGAGACGTTCTTAAAAGCGCACGATATTAAGCTGGGCTTTATGGGCTTCTTTGTAAAAGCCGCTTCTGAAGCGCTCAAGCGGTTCCCGGACGTTAACGCCTCGATCGACGGCACCGACATCGTCTATCACGGTTACCAAGATATCGGCGTAGCGGTATCCACCGACCGTGGTTTGGTCGTGCCGGTACTGCGTGACACCGACAGCATGAAAATTGCTGACGTCGAGCGTAAAATTGTCGATTTCGGCAAGCGTGGCCGTGACGGCAAGCTGGGCATGGACGACATGATCGGCGGTACCTTCACGATCACCAATGGCGGCACCTTTGGCTCGCTGATGTCGACTCCGATCATCAACCCGCCGCAAACCGCCATTTTGGGCATGCACAAGATCCAAGATCGTCCGATGGCAGTCAACGGCAAGGTCGAGATTCGTCCGATGATGTATCTGGCGCTCTCTTATGACCACCGCATGATCGACGGCAAAGACGCCGTTCAGTTCTTGGTTACCTTGAAAGAATTGCTGGAAGACCCGGCACGTCTGCTGCTGGATGTCTAAAGTATAAGCGTCATCGTTATTGAAATAATGATTGAGTACGCTACTGCTTAACCAGGATTTAACTGCACTCGCACACAGCCTCCCACCCGGTTCACGTTAAAATGGGGGGAGGCCAGCAAGCTAAAGGAGCCAACATGGCTGATAAGTTTGATGTGATCGTTATTGGTGCCGGCCCTGGCGGTTACGTTGCCGCCATTCGTGCCGCACAGATGGGCCTGAAAGCGGCCTGTGTTGAAAAATGGATTGGTAAAGAAGGCAACGTTGTTCACGGCGGCACCTGCTTGAACGTAGGCTGTATCCCGTCTAAAGCATTGCTTGAAGCGTCACACAAGTTCGTCGAAGCCAAGCACGATTTCGATGACATGGGTATTCAGGCTGGCGACGTTTCGATGGACGTTACCAAAATGATGGCGCGCAAGGACAAGATCGTTAAGAACTTGACCGGCGGCATCTCTGGCTTGTTCAAAGCCAACGGCGTAACGGCGATCGAAGGTACCGGTAAAGTGGTTTCCGGTAAGCAGGTTGAAGTCACTGATACTGATGGCAAGACCACCACTTACGATGCCGATAATATTGTTATCGCAGCGGGCTCCGTACCGGTAGAAATTCCGCCGACGCCGCTGACCGAAGGTCTGATCGTTGATTCAACCGGCGCGCTGGAATTCACCGAAACGCCCAAGCGTTTGGGTGTCATCGGTGCCGGTATCATCGGTCTTGAGCTTGGCAGCGTATGGAACCGCCTCGGCTCTGAAGTCACTGTGCTTGAAGCCATGGACTCTTTCCTGCCGATGGTGGATGCCACCGTTGCCAAAGAGACGCAGAAGCTGCTCAAGAAGCAGGGGCTGGATATCAAACTGGGCGCTCGCGTGACCGGTTCTGAGGTCAAAGGCGAAGAAGTCGTTGTGAAGTACAGCGATGCCAACGGCGAACAAGAGATGACGTTTGATAAACTCATCGTTTGTGTCGGCCGTCGCCCATACACCAAAGGCGTGATTGCCGACGGTGTTAGCGTTGAGCTGGATGAGCGTGGCTTTATCTTTGTTGACGACCAGTGCCGTACCAACGTCCCGGGCGTTTACGCCATCGGTGACTGTGTACGCGGCCCGATGCTGGCGCACAAAGCCTCTGAAGAGGGCATCATGGTGGCGGATATCATCGCTGGCCATAAAGCCGAGATGAACTACGACACGATTCCCAGCGTCATTTATACCTACCCTGAAGTGGCTTGGGTCGGTATGACTGAGCAAGACGCTAAAGCGAAAGGCATCGAAGTCAAAACTGGTACCTTCCCGTTCGCGGCAAGCGGCCGTGCGATGGCTAACAACGCCACCGAAGGTAGTGCCAAAATTATCGCCGATGCGGAAACTGACCGTATTCTCGGTATGCATATCGTAGGTCAACACGCTGGAGAAATGATCGCCCAAGGCGTGATTGCCATGGAATTCGGTTCTAGCGCCGAAGATCTGGCCCTGACCTGCTACGCGCACCCGACCATGTCGGAAGCTGTTCACGAAGCAGCGCTTGCGGTGGAAGGCCACGCGATTCATATGGCCAATCGCAAGAAGCGTAAGTAATTCAGTAAGCAACAACGAAGCGCCACCTCTAGGTGGCGCAACACTTTCGGCTTTGTCTTAATTTGCAAAGATCGAAAGAACGGGGATGGCCCGTTCTTTTAAGACCGTTCTTGTAAGGCTGCTCTTAAAAGGAAACGGGTCATCGTTCGAGTCACATGCAACCAATGGCATGAATCGATGAATCTTCACGAGTATCAAGGTAAACAGCTGTTTGCCGATTATGGTCTACCAGTGTCTAAAGGCTTTGCAGTCGACACTCCCGAAGAAGCGGAAGAGGCTTGCAAAAAAATCGGTGGTGACATGTGGGTGGTTAAAGCCCAGGTGCACGCCGGTGGCCGTGGTAAAGCGGGTGGCGTTAAGCTGATCAAAGATCCTGCTGAAGCCAAAGCATTTGCTGAAAAGTGGCTAGGCAAAAACCTGGTGACCTTCCAGACTGACGAAAAAGGTCAGCCGGTTGCCAAGATTTTGGTTGAAACCTGCACTGACATCGCCGATGAGCTCTATCTCGGTGCCGTTGTCGACCGTACTACCCGTCGTGTGGTCTTCATGGCCTCTACCGAAGGTGGTGTAGAGATCGAGACGGTTGCAGAAGAGACGCCGGAAAAGATTCTCAAAGCTGAAATCGATCCGCTGGTCGGCGCACAGCCGTACCAAGCGCGTGAGCTAGCCTTTGCGCTGGGCCTGAAAGGCGACCAGATCAAACAGTTCACCAAGATTTTCTTAGGTCTGTCTCAGTTGTTCCACGACAAAGACCTGGCCCTGCTGGAAATTAACCCGCTGGTCGTCACTGAAGAAGGCAATCTGCACTGCCTCGACGCCAAACTGGGTCTGGATAGCAACGCGCTATACCGTCACCCTGACCTGCAGGCCATGCGTGATCCTTCGCAAGAAGATCAGCGTGAAGCCGATGCGGCGAAGTGGGAACTTAACTATGTCGCGCTTGATGGCAACATCGGCTGCATGGTTAACGGCGCAGGTTTGGCCATGGGTACCATGGACATCGTCAACCTGAGCGGCGGCAAGCCCGCTAACTTCTTGGACGTTGGCGGCGGCGCCACCAAGGAGCGCGTGGCAGAAGCGTTCAAAATCATCCTGTCGGATGACAATGTTAAAGCCGTACTGGTTAACATTTTCGGCGGTATCGTACGTTGCGACATGATTGCTGAAGGCATTATCGGTGCCGTTGAGCAAGTGGGTGTCAATGTACCGGTAGTCGTACGTCTGGAAGGTAACAACGCCGAACTGGGTGCTGAAAAACTGGCATCTAGCGGTCTGAACATTATCGCGGCTACTAGTCTGACCGACGCGGCTCAGCAGGTCGTTAAAGCGGCGGAGGGCAAGTAATGAGCATCCTGATCGATAAGAACACCAAGGTCATCTGCCAGGGCTTTACCGGTGGCCAGGGCACGTTCCACTCCGAGCAGGCGATTGCCTATGGCACGAAGATGGTCGGTGGTGTTACGCCGGGCAAAGGCGGCCAAGAGCACCTCGGTCTGCCCGTTTTCAATACCGTGAAAGAAGCGGTAGCGAAAACCGGCGCGGAAGCCAGCGTCATCTACGTACCGGCGCCGTTCTGTAAAGACTCAATCCTTGAAGCGGCCAACTCCGGTATCAAGCTGATTGTGTGCATCACTGAAGGCATCGCTACGCTCGACATGCTCGAAGCGAAAGTGAAGTGTGACGAGCTGGGCGTACGCCTGATCGGTCCGAACTGCCCCGGTGTTATCACCCCAGGCGAATGCAAAATCGGCATCATGCCGGGTCACATTCACCAGCCGGGCCGCGTCGGTATCGTATCTCGTTCTGGTACCTTGACCTATGAAGCCGTTAAGCAGACTACTGATCACGGTTTTGGTCAGTCTACCTGTGTGGGTATCGGCGGCGACCCGATTCCGGGCTCTAACTTCATCGACATCCTTGAGATGTTCGAGAAAGACCCGAAAACCGAAGCCATCGTTATGATCGGTGAAATCGGCGGCACGGCGGAAGAAGAAGCCGCGGCTTACATCAAAGCCAACGTTTCCAAGCCAGTGGTTTCCTACATTGCCGGTGTGACTGCACCTCCTGGCAAGCGTATGGGCCACGCGGGCGCAATCATCTCTGGCGGTAAAGGCACCGCTGACGAGAAGTTTGCTGCGCTAGAAGACGCCGGTGTTAAAACCGTACGCTCTTTGGCTGAAATCGGTGATGCGCTAAAAGAAGTGACTGGCTGGTAAGCCATGAACGTTTAGCTGCACGCTATAAGGGCGCCCCGAGGGGCGCCCTTATTTATTTCTGCGTGCTATTTAATAATACTGCTAGGGTGTCGGTGAGCGACGCAGCATGCGATAGCTATACAGCACAAACAGCGGTGCGCCTGCCGCCAAGTAAAGATGGTAGCTGACCAGCCGCCACACCAATACCGCTGCGGCGGCCTGTTCGCGTTCCATTAGCGGCAGCAACAGACCACCCACACCCACCTCCGCAGCACCCGCCCCGCCAGGTAGAAAGCTAAGTTGACTCGCGGCCATCGCCAGCATTTGAGTCAGGAAGGTCCAAATCCAATCTGCATGACCGCCTACTCCCAGTACCGCCAGATAAAGCAAGCTATAGCGCATTAGCCAATGGGCGGTGGTCAACAGCATCATAGCGAGAAGCGTCGTACGCGGCAGCTCTAGCGTCACCTTGAGCGCATGTCGACAGCGCAGTAGGCGCCGTGCAAGCCAGCGTCGCTGATACTGGCTTGGCCACGGTGTATTCACGCTAGGGGAGCGCAGTAGGCTTGGTAGATAGCGCATGACCACACTCACCAGCGTCGCCATGAACGCTAACCCCACCAGCGCCCACTGAACGAGCGATTGGTGTGGCCACTGGGCGTCGCTGAACACCGAAAAGAGCACCAGGCCGCTCAACATGGCCAGGAAGAACAGTAAGTCACAGCCTTGATCAATCAGAAACACTGCCGCGCCTTTGGCCGGTGGAAAGCCGCGCCGTGCAAGCAACAACAGCAGGGTCGCCGGGCCACCGCTGCCACCTGGTGTGGCGCACAGCGCAAACTTAGACGCCAATTCAATCCCTAGCGCACCGCGCTGGCCGAGCCTGCCGGCACGGCCGCCCAGCATCAGTCGAAGCCTTGCTGCATTTAGGTTCCAGCACAGAAAGGCCATTACCAGCATCAGTAGCAGCAACCCAAGCGGAAAGTGTTTGACGCGCTGAAGCGCCTCGGCTCCACCCAGCCAGGCGGTGAGCACCAGTGGCGCAATCAGCGCCAAGGCAATCATCACGCCGTGGATAGGCCGCCACTTCAGTAGCTGGCGACGGCTAGTGGTGTTGGTGGAGTGCATAGGGTTGGCTGCCGTGGCAAAGCTGCTGATAGTGCTCAAGCAGAGAGTGCATAACGCCATCCCAGTTGAAATGACGCTCGACATGGCGACGCGCATAGCGCCCGCTAGCAGCGACATCATTACTAAACAGCGCTAGACAGGCCTCAGCCATGGCAGTGGGGTCGAGCGGCTTGCATAAAATACCCGCACCCAGCGGCACGTTTTCGGCCAGCGCCCCGGCCCTGGCTGCCACCACTGGAATGCCGCAGGCCATGGCTTCCTGAGCAACTAAGCCGAAAGTTTCGCGGGTGCCTGCGTGCAGCAGAGCATCACTACTGGCCAGTGCTTTGGCTACCTCGTGGGCACCACAACAGCGATCCACAATGGTGACGTTGCTGGGTACGTGATGCGGCATGCCTGGACCCATCAGCAGCAAATGGTAATCGCTGCCTAGCTGACGCATCGTTGAAAGCAGTACATCAATATTTTTCTCGCGTGAGTTACGTCCCACAAAGATCAGCAGCTTTTTATCGCTGGGTATGCCCATGGTCTGTCGGAAGGTGGGGTCACGCTGCTGGGGATTAAATTGCGCTAAATCGACCCCCAACGGCTGAACGCGAACATTATCGACGCCCCAGTCGCGCAGCCGATCTGCCATCGCGTTACAGGGCGCCAATACGCTATCGAACCGACTATAAAGGTCCGCTACATAGCGGGTTAAGCGCTGCTCAACGTAGCGCCCCAAGCGATCACCCATCAAACGTGGCAGATCAGAGTGATAGAAGCCCACCACCGGCACGCCGAGTCGCTGCCCCGCGGCTAACGCCGCCCATGCCGTTACGTACGGGTCGCCAGCCTCGATGAGGTCAGGCTTTAGATCAACCAGGGCATCCCGCCAGGGGGAGGAGCGTAATGGAAAACGATAGCCCTGGCCTAAAGGCAGGTGTAGCGCTGGTAAGGTGTGGTGATCGCCCAAACTATCGCGCTCCGCGCCCGGCACCAGCAGGCTGGTGCGCAGTTGGGGGATGCGCGAAAAAACACGGTGTTTGGCCTGTAAATAGGTACGCACACCACCGCTGGCGGGTGCATGGAACATCGTCACATCGGCAATGTGCAAGCTAACCTCCAACCATAAAGATTGTCATCGTTTCACCATAAAGGAGAAATAAGTCAGTTCAGCGACAGTTGAGCCGAGGCTTTTATTTCCTGTTAATCCCTTTCAACGCCTCTTGCCATCACACCTATTCCATCTGATGGCTTGGTAATGAGGAATCGTTTTATTTGGATTATTTGTTGACTCTTAGCAGGGCTAGACTAATATACCATCCATATGGATGGTGAATGGAATCCATTTGGATGTTGTTTGAGTGTTATATAGATGTTTTAAGCCAAGCGAAAGGTGTCTGGCTACTAAGCACAACGAGGAACGACACATGAGCGTGCATGAAATGCGCCGCAAGGGCGGTGATTCAAGTGAGAAAATCACTATCAACCTTGGGGTGGTCGACCTGGGGCAGATCGATCTGTTGGTTCAGGAAGGTTTTTACTCCAACCGGACCGATCTGATTCGCACCGCTATCCGTAACCAGTTGTTGACCCATGCCGAGGTCGTTAAGGAAACCGTGACCCGTAAGGCGTTTGTATTGGGTCTTGAGCATTACAGCCGTGCGGATTTAGAGGCCCTGCAGGGAGCCGGGGAGAAACTCCAGATCCAGGTGCTGGGCATGGCCAGCATTGCCGACGACGTAACGCCTGAGCTTGCCCTCGCCACCATTGAATCCGTCGTGGTCCTGGGCGCCTTGAACGCCAGTAAAGCGGTTAAGGCTGCTCTGGCAGATCGCATCCACTGAAGAGCTCAGGCTCACTCAATAAACACTGACTAAGCAATCATTGAATAAGGATATTGAAAATGATCGATGCCACGATGACGAAGCGAATGGAAGAAGCGACGCGGCTAACCCGTGCGGGAAAACTGCAAGAGGCGATGGCTATTCTCCAGGGCAGTGCACCCGAATCGAGAGGCGCTGAAACGCCGAATACCTCTTACCGGGAAGGCAATACCTTCGACGGGACCTGCGAGGTCATCGACGAAGAAGCCACTGAATCTAAGCCAGAGCCTACTGAGTCGCCAGCCGACGCATTTACGCCCGGCGATATTAAGGTGCCTGCTGCATGGCGCGACAAGTGGATGAAGTTTCGTGCTGGCATGGCACAACCCGAGCAAGCCTCGCCTGAGTATGCACGGAGCGAGGAGCCACAGCCTGGGACGTTCACTGCCGGTCGTTATACCAGCCACGTGGGCTCGCGTGATTACAAACTGTATATCCCCAGCGGCTATACCGGTCAGGCACTGCCGCTGGTGGTGATGCTGCATGGCTGTACGCAGAACCCTGATGACTTCGCTGCCGGAACCGAGATGAACCGGCTGGCCGAAGAGCAGCTGTGTTGCGTGCTCTATCCGGCTCAGCCGATGACCGCCAATAGCTCGAAATGCTGGAACTGGTTTAAAGCCGAAGACCAGCAGCGCGAGGGCGGTGAACCCGCGATTATTGCGGGCATGACGCGCCAGATCATTGAGACCCATGGCCTTGATGGTTCCCGCGTCTATGTCGCAGGCCTTTCAGCAGGTGCCGCCATGGCAACCACCCTGGCGATGACCTACCCGGATCTGTTTGCGGCGGTGGGCGTGCACTCCGGGTTACCCCACGGTGTGGCTCAGAGTCTTCCCGATGCCTTGGGCGCAATGCAGGGTGGCACGGGGCCTCTTGGCGGTGGTAAAGCGAAAGGGGCCGGTTGGGCATCGGAAGTGCCCGCGATTATCTTCCATGGCGATCGTGACACTACCGTGCACCCCAGCAATGCGGATCGCGTGGCCGCCCAGTACGACACATCGCGCCAAGCGGGGGCGACGGTGGAGCAGGGGAAAGTGGCTAATGGTCATGCCTATACGCGTACCACACACCACAATGCGAAGGGCGAGCCACACATGGAACAATGGCGCATTCATGGAGCTGGCCACGCCTGGTCAGGAGGCAGCACCCAAGGCAGCTATACCGACCCGAAAGGCCCCGATGCTACCAAGGAAATGCTGCGTTTCTTCTTTCAGCATCAGCAGGCTGGCTCTTAGAAAGGGAAAGCAGGAGCAGAAGCTATGCTCGGCCTATCGTAAGTCCTAACGCTGTATGAGAGTCGTCCTGGAAATTAGCACAAGCTAGTTAAATATATATTAGTGATATTTGTATATATAGAACTAAAGTTTAAGGTCTTTATGCCGACAATTATTCTTCTCTTTCTAATTAGGAAGTTTCCATGCTTTCACGGTTCAAGATCGGTACACGGCTCGCACTGGCTTTTGGCCTGGTATCGCTATTTCTTTTGGGCACTTTAATAGCGGGAGTTATGGGTATCACCTTTACCAAGGATACTGCCCAAAAAACCTTGGACACGGATGTCGCGCTAGCAAGCAATGCAGCGGAAATTCAGCGCCTTTCGCTGCAAGCGCGACGCTTTGAAAAAGATATCTTTATCAACATCAACAGTCCCGAGCGGGTAGCGAACTATCAGCAGCGTTGGGTGGCGACCATCGAGAAAATTCAGGCTGCCTTCCAAGCGGGAAGCCAAATTGCCGATAAAGATAGCCTCAATGTGCTGTACCAGCAGGCAGAAAGCGCCCTCCAGGGGTATGAAGAAGGGTTTATGACGGTCTATCGTCAAATTGAACAGAGCGCTATTACCGAAACCTCTCAAGCCAATCTAGCTTTCGGTGAGCATAAAGATAGTATCTACCAGCTTGAGGAATTGGCTGATGAAATTAGCCTAGTGGCTGACGCGGGAGTAAAGGTTGCTAATGAGGCAATAGATGCCGAGTATCGTTTAGCTATTTGGCAGCTTTGTATCTTCGCGGGGGCGGCGTTATTGATGGCGCTGGCGCTGGCCATTGCTATTACGCGCAGCATCGTACTGCCTTTGCGGCGGGCCGTTGAGGTTGCCCAGCGTGTAGCAGAAGGAGACTTACGCCACGATATTGTATTTACCGGACGTGATGAAACAGCACAGCTATTGAGCTCGATGGCTCACATGAGCAAAGAGCTTACGTCGCTTGTCGCCTCACTACGTGACTCCAGCGAAAATGTCTTGCACGGTGCCAATGAGATTGCCCAAGGCGGGCAGGAGCTTGCATCTCGTACTGAGCAGCAAGCCGCAGCCTTGCAGGAAACGGCTTCTAGCATGGAAGAAATGACGGCAACGGTTCGCCAGAACAGCGATTCAACCAAAGAGGCTGATACGCTGGCCCATGCTTCGTCACAGCAGATGCACAATGGCGGTGAAGAAGTGACACGCAGCGTGGAGTTGATGCGTGAAGTGACGGCGGCCTCACTCAGTATGAACAAGATCGTCGAAGCCATCGATGCGATTGCCTTTCAAACCAATATTCTGGCCCTGAACGCCTCCGTGGAAGCGGCGCGTGCTGGTGAGAAAGGCCGTGGGTTTGCGGTAGTGGCTACCGAAGTTCGTTCGCTGGCAAGCCGCAGTGCCGCGTCAGCCAGCGAAATTCGCGGCATGCTGGATGATACACGCAACAAAATAAAGCTGTGTTCTGATCAAGCGGAGCGAGGAGCAACGACTATAGGAGAAACGGAAACGATGATCCAGCGTCTTGCCCTGCTGATGGCTGAGGTGTCCTCTGCTACGCGTGAGCAAAGTAGTGGTATCGAGCAGATTAATACAGCGATCACTGAAATGGACTCAACGACTCAGCAAAATAGTGCGCTGGTCCAACAGTCGACGACAGCAGCATTTTCTCTGGAGGAACAGGCTGGGCGGCTTCGCGAGCTAGTAGCGGCGTTTCAAATTGACGATGCGAAGCTGAACAAACTATCAGCACGCACGCCTGCCATGGCTTTACCTTCGAGAGCCACACAGGCAGCGTTTTAATAAGCTAATGCGTTTGCGTATTCCTGTGGGAAGTAAATCTACAAGCTATTCAAAATACTGCCAGAACGATCGAAACAACAACGGCGCCCTAGGGCGCCGTTGTCGGTTATTGAGAGTAAACAAATACGGTTTATGCAGCGGGTTTAGCTACCAACGAGCGGGTCTCTTCGCGGGCTTCGGTCAAGATGACGCGAAGCGGGTCGCCAAGCTTGTAGCGCTCTTCGCCTTCGATCTGGATACGTCCCTCTTTATCATCAATCACCACTTTGCTGCGGTCACTGTGCATTAAAGGGGCTGGAACAAAGGCAGTCGCGCCATTTTCCAGCAGGCGAACGCGCATACCGCCACGGTTGATGGCCATGATTTCGGCCTCAAACGTAATCTGGTTCTGTGCGGCAGGCGTTAGGTAGCGCACGTAGAGCCAGTCTTTCACGTCGCGCTCGGCCATACGGTTCAGGCGGCGACGCTCCGTCAACTGCTCGGTGAGCTGCTGGGTAGCTTCGGCGGGCGCCTGCTCACCTTTCAGCACGCGCTTGATCAGGCGGTGGTTGACCATATCGCCATACTTACGAATCGGCGAGGTCCAGGTCGCGTAGGCGGCCAGGCCGAGGCCAAAGTGCGGGCCGGGCTGTGCGGACATCATGGTGAAGCCCTGGAAGCGGCGCAGGCGCGCATCCAGCCAAGCGTCGTCGCGACTTTCCAGTGCACGCTTCAGCTCAGTGTAGCGGGCAAGCTCAGTCAGCGCTTCGCGTTCGACCACGATCTCTTGCCCTGCCAGGAATTCCTGAGCGGCCTCGGCTTTCTCGGGTTCGAACGCACGGTGCACGTTAAAGATACCGTGGCCGATATGCTGGGCCAGGAAGTCCGCGCAGCAGGCGTTAGCCACAATCATCGACTCTTCGATCATGCGGTTGGCAATGCGGCGCTCTTCGGTGCGCACGGCCAATACGTTGCCAGCAGGATCGAGATCAAACACGTAGTCGGGGCGGTCTTTAAACACCAGCGCGTGTTCGTTGCGCCAAGCGGTACGTGCCTCGGTCAAATCACGCAGCGCGGTGAGCTGCTCGGCAATATCATCCGCCGGGGCCCAATCGCCTTGGCCTTCGATCCAGTCGGAGACGTTGTCGTAAACGAGCTTGGCGTGAGACTTAACGTTCGCCGCAAAAAAGCGGTACTCGCCCAGGCTGCCGTCGGCATTGATATCCAGCGTGCAGGCCAGCGCGGGGCGCTCTTTATCTTCCCACAATGAGCAGAGGTCATCCGCTAGCTGCTCTGGCAGCATCGTGACGTTCTGGCCGGGCAGGTAAACGGTGAAAGCGCGGGTGCGGGCTTCTAAATCAGCCGCATGGCCCTCTTCCACATAGGCGGTGGGGTCGGCAATCGCGACACTCAACTGCCAGCCGCCTTCAGCGCGAGGTGCGATGTGCAGCGCATCATCCATATCGCGGGTCTTCTCACCATCGATGGTGAAGAAGGGCGTGGCGGTTAAGTCTTCGCGCGTCAGGCCTTCATCCATCAGCGGCCAATCGGTACCTGCATCGGGGCACTCTTGCTCCAGCGCATGGCGGGCAAGTGTGACGCGCCACGGCACTGCCGGATCATCGCTTTTGGCGACCAGCTCATCAATCTGGGCAAAGAAAGCGCGGTCATCGGTTTTTAGCGGATGACGCACCAAGCGGGCAACGACCCAATCGCCGTCAGCAATGCTCTCTTCATCAAGGTTGTTCTTAATCCGCGCCTTGATAACATTTTTAATCGACGGATGGTCGGGAACCACGGCCAGGCGGCCTTCGCGCTTCTGCACGCGGGCCACAAACCGATCCAGCCCAGCTTCAATCAGCTTTTCGGGTTCAACGGATTTTTTGTCACCGTTCTCGTGGATAACCGCTTCCACACGGTCACCGTGCAGCACTTGCTTCATGGCGGGTGGCGGCACGAAATAGGATTCACCGTCGTCGGTTTCGAGAAAACCGAAACCTTTGTCGGTGGCTTTGATCACCCCTTCAGCACGGGGGGTGGTTTGACGAATCTGTTGCTTGAGCTGGGCAAGCATGGCGTTATTCTGAAGCATGAGCTCAATCAGTTGGCGAGAGTTAGGGTGCCACTATACGGATTCCCGCTTGCCACGCCAATTGCCGCCGAGTGAAGTCGGCCCGGATGTTCGCTTGGGTGACGGCGCGTCAAAGGCTTACATGCGCTCAAAAGAATCGGTTAAGCTAAATGCCCATGCCGATGGAGCGCGTTATGACACCCCGCCTGATTGTTTCTGACCTGGATGGAACCCTTTTAGGAAGCGACCACACCCTGCACGAAAGCACCGTTGAAGTGCTGCGGGCGCTGGTGAAGCAAGGCCACCATGTCGCGCTTGCTTCGGGGCGCCACTATCACGATATGAAGGTATTTCGCGATCAGTTGGATATACCAGCGCACTTGATCAGTACCAACGGCGCCTATGTGCACGACCCACAAGGCACCTTGCTGGCCGCTACCCATGTCGACCCTGAGCATGCACAAACGTTGATTAATCTCCCGCGTCCGCCTCAGGTGCGTTTGAACCTCTACCGTGAAAGCGGCTGGCATATTGATGCCGAAGCCCCACATCTATTATCTCTTCACGCCTCTACCGGGTTTGGTTATGAGGTCGTGCCGACTGATCAGATGGACATTAACGGCGTGGGTAAAGTGCTCTATCTAGGCGACCCGGAGGCGCTGAAACAGCTGGAAGAGCAGGCTCATGAAGCCCATGGAGATTCACTTCATATCACCTACTCGACGATTGATTCCCTGGAAATCATGGCGGGCGGCGTTAACAAAGGCGTTGCGTTAGCCTCACTGCTTGAACGCTTAGCATTAACTCCAGCCGAATGTATGGCGTTTGGTGACAACCTCAACGACACCGAAATGCTTGTGTTAGCCGGGGAAGCCCAGGTAATGGCCAACGCCCACCTTGATCTCTTTGGCCGTATAGAAGGCGCCGAGCGTATCGGCCACCATGGTGAAGCGGCTGTTGCCGAATGGTTAAAAAAGCGCTTTGAGCTTTAACTGATACTGGTAAACACTAATGCAACCTTGGTCGTAACGGTATTGCTACTGCGTACCCCCTCGACCATCATCAGGCCCCGATATAATGACAACAACGTAGGGCTGAACCCGCTGCGATATGACGACAACCCCTGCTACTTTGATTGTGGTCGACGATGACCCGGAAATTTGTGAACTGCTCGCGGACTACCTGGGGCGGCACGGTTACCGGGTATTTACGGCGGACGGTGCCCAAGCGCTGCATTCGCTGCGCGCTGAACACGTCCCTGACTTGCTGATTGTTGATCTAATGCTCCCCGGTGATGATGGCTTTACTATCTGCCGGGACGTTCGAAAGCACAGCGATGTGCCGATTATCATGCTGACCGCCAGTGCCGATGAGACCGACCGTATTCTTGGTCTGGAACTGGGCGCGGATGACTATTTGGGCAAGCCATTTAACCCTCGCGAATTGCTGGCGCGCATCAAAGCGGTACTGCGCCGCACTCGCAGCGTTCCGCCAGCGTTGCCAGCAGGGCAGGCGCGCTGGGTCAGTTTTGGCAGTTGGCAGCTCGACCGTATGACCCGCGAGCTGATTGATCTGCAGGGCGAGCGCGCCGCGCTTTCAGGGGCTGATTTTCAACTACTGCAGGTGTTTTTAGAGCACCCGGCCAAGGTGCTGACACGGGATGATCTCTATGCGCTTACCCGGGGGCGGGATGCGCCGCCGCTAGACCGCTCTATTGATGTTCACGTTTGTCGCCTGCGCCAACGGCTGGGTGAAGATGCTCAGCACTCGCAGTTGATTCGCACGGTGCGTGGCGCGGGCTATGTGTTAACTGCCCAGGTAGACGCATTAACGTGAAACAAGTGGGGTGGGCCGAGACTAGGCGGCGTTTATCCAGACGAGTGGCCCGCTGGCTGCCGGCGTCGCTGCGCGGGCGCTTTGTGATCATCATGATCGCCGGCGTGCTGGCCGCCCAAGGGGCCAGCTACGCGATCTGGACTTCCCAGGTGCGCTCCAGCCATTTGGCACAGTTGGATGAACTGTCCACCAACATGGCGTTTAGCATCGCCTCCACCATGAAGTTTTTCCGCTCGCTGCCCGTGGACTACCGCCATATCGTGCTCGATCAACTGCGTAATATGGGCGGCACGCGTTTTTTTGTTAGCGTTAACGAGCGCAGGCTCACCATCGACGATATCGGTTCCGGCCCGGAGAAAGAGGTAGTGGTGAACAACGTGCGCTCGGTGCTCACCCAGCAGCTCAATATCGATGATGTGATTGTCGAGTTCTCCCGCCCGGAAAACCTGCGGGTGCTGAATAATGAAGTGCTGCTCTATGATCTGCCGCCGCGCTGGGGGCAGCACAGCCTGCTGATGGAACCACTCTCGCCGCCGATTCTGGTCGTTCAATTGGAGCTTGCCCCGGACACCTGGCTGTATGTCGCCACGCTGCTTGGGGTGCCAGATATTTTCAGCGGCTATCGCTGGCTCTCTAAAGAGCGTTTGCTGGTCGGGCTACTGGTACTACTGAGTGTGCTGGCGCTCTCGCTATTGGGCATCACCAGCGTGACCCGCCCCCTTGCGCGACTTTCGCGGGCAGCCAATCAGTTGGGGGATGATTTGGATATGCCGCCGCTCAAAGAGAGCGGCCCCAAAGAAGTCGCTGCCACCGCCGTGGCGTTCAACCGGATGCAGCGGCGCATCCGCGAGCAGATTGAGGAGCGTGAGCGGCTCTTCTCGGCGATTTCCCATGATTTAAAAACGCCGTTAACCCGGATGCGCCTGCGCGCCGAAATGCTCGAGGATGATTACCAGCGAGAGCGCTTTTGCGCTTCATTGGATGAGCTGGATAGCCTCGTTAAAGGCGCTTTGGCCTCGGTAAAAGGCTTGGACCTGCACGAAGAGCCCGCATCGGTTGATCTTACGCACATGGTCGAAGAGCTAGCCGAAGAGCTTAGCCTGCAGGGCGGTAAGGTCACAATCGAGATTAAAAGCGGCCACCCTATTGCACCGCTGATTGCCAAGCCGTTGGCGCTTAAGCGCTGCCTAGCGAATCTGCTTGAGAATGCCGTGTTCTATGGTAAGCAGGCCGAGGTAGAACTGGTTGATCACGGTAACGTTGTCAATCTGCACATTCGCGATCACGGCCCCGGCATCCCAGAAGAGCAGTTGGGGCGGGTGTTTTCGCCCTTTGTGCGCCTGGAACCCTCGCGCAGCCGACATACTGGCGGAAGTGGCCTGGGGCTAGGAATCGCTAGGCACATTGCCCGCGCCCACGGCGGCGATATCACCCTTGCTAACCATGCCGAGGGTGGGCTGGTGGTAACGCTCACGCTACCCCGCCAGAAAACTATTACAGGTTTGTAATAAACCGCCAATACTTTGCAGTACTCGGTAACTCCCGTTGACGCAGCCCTTGGCGTAATCTCATGGAGGTCGCATGTCCGAGAGGACAATAACAATATAAGGAGTGACTCCATGTCGACGTTTCAGAAGACGACCCTCGCGCTTGCTCTGGCAGGTGCTACGCTCGTCACCACCGCTCAAGCGAATGAAGTCGAAGTGCTGCACTGGTGGACTTCCGGTGGTGAAGCTCGCGCCGCCAATGTGCTTAAAGAGTTAATGGAAGCCGAAGGCTACGGTTGGCAGGACTTTGCCGTGGCCGGTGGCGGTGGTGAAACCGCCATGACGGTGCTCAAGTCCCGCGCCATGTCGGGCAACCCGCCTTCAGCGGCCCAAATTAAAGGCCCCGAGATTCAGGAGTGGGGCGAGTTGGGCCTGCTGGGTGACTTGAACGGCGTTGCCGACGCCGAAGGCTGGGATGAACTGCTGCCGGAAGTTGTGGCCGACATCATGCGTTACGACGGCCAATACGTGGCGGTGCCCGTCAACGTGCACCGGGTCAACTGGCTGTGGGCCAACCCAGAAGTGCTGGAAGCGGCAGGGGTGGAGATGCCCACCACGCTGGATGAGTTGTTCGAGGCAGGCGAAGCGATTCGTGAAGCGGGCTTCGTACCGCTGGCTCATGGCGGCCAGGCTTGGCAGGACGCAACGGTATTCGAAAGCGTATTGCTAGGTGGCCAGGGCAGCGAGTTTTATCAGCAGGCATTGGTAGAGCTAGACCCAGAAGCCTTGGGCGGCGAACAGATGATCGATGCCCTTGAAGACTTCAAGCGTACCCGCGAGCTGATGGATGAGGGCATGCCAGGGCGCGACTGGAACATTGCCACGGCCATGGTGATCGATGGAGTGGCAGGCTTTCAGCTGATGGGCGATTGGGCGAAAGGCGAATTCACCGCGGCAGGGCTGACCGCCGGGGAAGATTACCTGTGTGCAGCAGCACCGGGCACCGAAGATGCGTTCACCTTCAATATCGACAGCCTGGCCATGTTCCGGGTCACCGACGACGAAGAGCTGGAAGCACAACAGGCGCTTGCCCGCTTGGTGCTTGAACCTACTTTCCAGGAAGCGTTTAACCTTGCCAAGGGCTCGATTCCGGCGCGGCCTGACCTGGACATGAGCGAATTCGATAGCTGTGCCCAGCAGTCGTTGGCTGATTTTCAGCGCACCGCCGAAGAGGGTGGCCTAGTGCCCAGCATGGCTCACGGCATGGCCGTGCGTGCGGATGTACAGGGCGCCATTTTCGATGTGGTCACTAACTACTTCAACGACGCCGATATGCCCGCTGAAGAAGCAGCAGAACGTATGGTGAGCGCCGCCGAAGCGGCCTCTTTCTAGATTTTCTAGCGCTTGCGTTCTCCAGACGCCGCCGCAACGGCGGCGTCTATTCTGCTTGGCAAGGACACTTCTCCGATGAGAGATTCCCTCCCCATGAAAAATACCTCTGCGACGCCTTTAGGGGCTGGCGCTAAGCGGTCGACGCCCTCCGGTGGTTTGCAGGCGTGGCTGCCGCGCTTGGTGCTGGCACCGTCGGTGGCGATTTCGCTGTTCTTTGTTTACGGCTTCATGCTGTGGACGTTCGTGCTCTCGCTAACCAGCTCGCGCATGCTGCCCAGCTACGACTTTGTCGGCTTTGGCCAGTATTCGCGCCTGATGGCCAATGAGCGCTGGTGGGTCGCCTCGACCAATCTAATGATTTTTGGCGTGCTGTTCGTGGTGATATGCCTGGTGATTGGTTCGCTGCTGGCCATTCTGCTCGACCAGAAAATTCGCCAAGAGGGTGCGCTGCGCACGATCTACCTCTATCCCATGGCGCTGTCGTTTATCGTGACCGGGGTGGTGTGGAAGTGGTTACTCAACCCGCAGTTGGGTATCCAGGCCATGGTCCAGAGTTGGGGTTTTGAATCGTTTCGCTTTGATTGGATCACTGACCCGGATATGGCGATTTATACCCTGGTGATTGCTGCCGTATGGCAGGCGTCAGGCTTTGTGATGGCGCTCTTTTTAGCCGGGCTGCGGGGCATCGACGACAGTATTGTGAAAGCAGCCCAGTTGGACGGTGCCAGCCTGCCGAGGATTTATTGGCGCGTAGTGATGCCTTGCCTGCGCCCCGTGGTGTTCAGCGCAGTGATGATACTGGCCCATATTGCTATCAAGAGTTTTGACCTGGTCGTCGCGCTGACCGGCGGCGGGCCTGGCTACGCAACCGACTTACCCGCCACCTTTATGTACGCCCACGCCTTTACCCGGGCACAGATAGGTTTGGGCTCTGCCAGCGCCATGCTGATGTTGGGCGGTGTGTTGGCGATTTTGATTCCTTATCTCTACTCCGAATTAAGGAGTCGCAAGCATGGCTAATGTGATTCGTCGTCAGACGCCCGCTGCGCGGCTGGCCCGTGGTCTGCTTTACGGCGTGCTGATACTCGCCGCGCTGTTCTATATCTTGCCACTGGTAGTCATGCTGATGACCTCGGTGAAGCCGCTGAGCGAAATCACCGCCGGGTCGCTGCTCTCGTTTCCGCAAAATCCGACCCTGGCGCCATGGACGAAAGCCTGGGGCGAAGCCTGTACCGGCATGCGCTGTGATGGCGTCGGCGGCTACTTCTGGAACTCCTTTGCGATTGTGATTCCAGCGGTGCTGATCTCAACCACCATTGGCGCTCTCAACGGCTACGCGCTAACTAAGTGGCGCTTCAAAGGCTCTGAATTAGTCTTCGCGCTAATGCTGTTTGGCTGTTTTATTCCCTTCCAGGTGGTGCTGTTACCCATGGCACAAACCCTCGGCTGGCTGGGTATCTCCAGCTCCCGCGCCGGTTTGATTCTGGTTCACGTGGTATTTGGCATCGCCTTCACCACGCTGTTTTTCCGCAATTTCTACGTGGGTATCCCTAACGAGCTGGTATCGGCGGCGAAGTTGGATGGCGCGGGCTTTTTCCGCATCTTCTGGCGCATTCTACTGCCGGTTTCTGCACCGATTATCGTGGTGTCGGTGATCTGGCAGTTCACCCAAATCTGGAATGACTTCCTGTTTGGCGTGGCGTTTTCAGCCCACAACACCCAGCCCGTTACCGTGGCGCTAAACAATCTGGTGAATACCTCCACCGGCGTGCGCGAGTACAACGTGGATATGGCAGCGGCCATGATTGCCGCATTGCCCACCCTGGTGGTGTACGTGCTGGCGGGAAAATACTTCGTGCGCGGGCTGACAGCCGGTTCCGTTAAAGGCTAATAACAACTAGGTGAGTGGCAAACATATCTAGAAGGTCAGAAGCAGCCCGTAGCGGGGGTCTTTCGCCAGGGATGGCGAAAGTAGCGCCCAGGGATGGGTTCACAGCGCCCCCGCGTAGGGCTGCTTCTGACCAACCCAGATGAATAGAGTTTGTCAGTCGCTTTACAATAGGATTTTCATTATGGCAGCGTTAGAAATCCACAATGTACGCAAAGAGTTCGGCAGCGAGCGGGTGCTCAAAGATGTCAGCATTTCGATCGATTCTGGCGAGTTCCTGATTCTGGTTGGCCCCTCGGGCTGCGGCAAGTCCACGCTGATGAACGCCATTGCGGGGCTAGAGCCGGTGACGTCCGGCAATATCTATATCGATGGCGAAGACGTCACCTGGCGCACCCCCGCGGATCGGGACATCGCCATGGTGTTTCAGTCCTACGCGCTTTACCCCAGCATGACCGTACGCCAGAACATCAGCTTCGGGCTGGAAATGCGCAAGGTGCCCAAACCTGAGCGGGAAGCCGCCGTGGAGCGGGTGGCCGATCTACTGCAGATCACCCATCTGCTGGATCGCAAGCCTGCACAGCTCTCTGGCGGGCAGCGTCAGCGGGTGGCAATGGGGCGAGCCCTGGCCCGGGAGCCCAAGGTCTACCTGTTTGACGAGCCGCTCTCTAATCTGGATGCCAAGCTGCGCGTGGATATGCGCACCGAGATCAAAAAGCTCCACCAGCGCCTGGGCACCACCATTGTTTACGTCACCCATGACCAGGTCGAAGCCATGACCCTGGCGGACTGCATTGCGGTGATGCGCGACGGGCATATCCTGCAGCTCGGCACGCCGGACGAGGTCTACAACAACCCGGTGGATATGTTCGTGGCGGGCTTTATGGGCTCGCCGTCGATGAACTTCATCCGCGCCACGCTGGAGGATGGCAACGGTGGCTATCAACTGCGCATTGCCACACCGGGGGAGGCGGAGTTGGTTCTGCCATGGCCGGAAGCGCGTATCGGCGCAGACATGGCTGAACGGCTTAATGAGCCGGTCATCCTGGGCCTGCGGCCGGAGCACTTCAGCGAAGAGGACGAGCGGTTAACGTCCCAAGCTGAGGGAACACTATTGAGTGCCAATGTGGCGGTGGTAGAGCCTACCGGGGCAGATATCCTGCTGCGTTTACCGCTGGGCGAGCAGGAAGTGACGGCTCGTGTTGGGCCTAAATGTGCGGTAGCCGCCGGGGAGCGCTTGTCGCTGCGTGTCGATATGGGGCGGGCGATTCTATTTGATGCCGAGACCGAGCAGCGTATTGCGTAAACGACGTGGTTCGAACCTGTTGTGAAATAGTAAGGCCCTCTGCTGTAACCAGCAGAGGGCCTTTTTTACAGTTGCCTAAAGGTTTTAGCTGCAGTTATCACTTTCGGATAAGCCGCAACTCGCCATTGAGCGCCTTGATGATCGAGTAGCACAATAGCAACATCACAATCGAGAACGGAATAGCGGTGGCGGTGACCCCTGCCTGAAGCGCGGTCAGACCACCACCGATAAGCAGCACAATCGCGATGAGGCCTTCGATGACTGCCCAGAACATACGCTGTGGCCGCGGAGCGTCGATTTTACCACCGGCGGTGATGGTATCGATAACCAGGGAGCCGGAATCCGAGGAGGTGACAAAGAAGATCAGCGCCAGGACGATACCCAGGGTCGACATTAGGCCCGTCAACGGTAGCTCGTTCAGCATGCCGAACAGCGAAAGCTCGGGTCTGTAGTTGTCGATGACATACTCTTTCACCAGGCTGCCCGCCGGGTCAGCGTAGAGCTGTTCAAGGGCGGTCGAGCCAAAGACGCCCATCCAGATAAAGATAAACATACTGGGAACGAGCAAAACGCAGAGGATAAACTCACGCACCGTGCGCCCCCGGGAAACACGAGCAATAAACATCCCCACGAAAGGTGCCCAGCTAATCCACCACGCCCAGTAGAAAATCGTCCAGGACTGGCGGTAGGCATCGTCTTCACGACCGAAGGGCGCGGAGAGGGGAATAAAGTCCGTCACATAGGTAGTAAGCCCCGACCAGAAGCCGCTTAGTGCCAAAAGCGTGGGGCCAGCGAAGAGCACGAAAAAGAAGAACAGAACGGCCAGGATCATGTTGATCTCGGAGAGCTTCTTCAAACCACCCTCAAGGCCGCGCCAAACCGACACCAGCGCCACCGCCGTTACCAGAATGATGACGATGACCTGGGTTAAGGTGCTGACTTCCAGACCGAAGACAAAGTTCATCCCCGCATTGGCCTGCTGGGCGCCGAGCCCGAGGGACGTTGCCAGCCCGAAGAGGGTGGAAAACACCGCCAGGATATCGATCACATGGCCCCACCAGCCCCAGACACGCTCACCGAGGATAGGAAAGAACGCCGAGCGAATCGAGAACGGTAGGCCCTTGTTATAGGTAAACAGGCCAAGCGCTAGCGCCATGACGATATACACCGCCCAGCCATGGATACCCCAGTGGAGATAGGTGCCGGCAAGCCCTAAGGCACTGGCGTCAGCAATCGCCGCTGGGTTTAGCTCACCATCAGCACCAAACGGGGACTCGACGCCCAAGGGCAGCGAGACATTGGCGTGGTAAACCGGCTCGAGTACGCCGAAGAACAGCAGGCCGATGCCGATGCCTGCGGTGAACAGCATGGCGAACCAGGAGAGGTAGCTGTGATCTGGTCGGGCATCGGCCCCGCCCAGCCTGACGGAGCCATAAGGCAGAACAACCAGTGCTAAGCAGAACAGAATGAAGAAATCGACCAGGATCATGAAATACCAGTCCAGCGTTCCCGTAGAGAAGGCGACAATGGACTGGAAGACGCTTTCCGCACGCTCTGGAAACAGCAGGGTGAGGACGATGAAAATGGCCGAAGCAATCGCGGATACCACAAACACGCGGTTGTGGATGTCGAAACCGATGGGGCCAAGCTGCCCCTTTATATTATCCTGCCCGACGACATAGTCGGTTTGCATGTCGCTCGCTTCTGAAGGCGACTCAGGATTGTTGGGATTGTTCATGAACTACGTCTCCTCATTGGAGGATGCTATGTTAAACATCCATCATGAGGATAAATAGCGTTGATTCCCATTTTGTGGCCAAAAACATGGGTGTTGTGGTTACTTCATTGGCTGCTCTGCGGAACCGTTTCTTTATCCAGCCGTTTGATCTGCCGCCAAAGGTCTTGGCGAAGGTCGGCGATCTTGGGTTGCTCATCGGGGGTGAAAGGCACAGGGCGGCAGAGGCGCTGGGCACGCAATCCCAGCCTTGCGCTTAGAAGCCCGGTGGCCAGGCCCTGACCGGCGCGAGCGGAAAGGCGGCTGGCTAAATCCAGCGAGAGCATATCCATGCTGGCGTCGGTGGCCAGTTCGCTAGCCCCAGCAAAGGCCATGTTGTGCAGCACGTTACGAAATAGCCGCAGGCGGCTGGCGTAGCCCAGCTCAAGGCCATACAGGCGGCAGAGCCTGTCTACCATCGCCAAACTCCGCCAGGCCACCAGCGCCATATCCACCAGCGTTAGCGGGCTGATGGCCACCATAATCGCGGTTTCCCCGGACATTCGGGTAATCAGGCGCTGGGCTTCACGGTCGCGTGGTGCCAGCAGGTGGTAGCGCAGCAGCGTTTGGATCTCTTCCCCGCTATGGTGCGGCTGACTGGCGCGTTGAAACGCCAGCCAATGCGGATCGTCATCGGCAAGTTTAAGCTGACGTCTCAACTGCTCGGCCATGGCCCGCGCCTGTTTGGGTGAGCGCAGCGGCAGCTCGGCTAAATCAACGCGCAGTTTGTCGTGGCGCTTAAGGCGCCGTAAACGGCCCAGCTCTTTGAGCAGAGACATCGCGCCTAATCCAATCAAGCTGATGCCGAACAGTTGCCAAGCGATGGCGAGCCACTGGGATTGAGCCAGGGCGTCGGGGATACCGGTAACCAGCTCTGCAGTACCTAGCCCGGCACCACCCACTAGAGCGAATAGCAGTCCCCAGCGGCGTTTGCGCGGCGCACCTAAACTGGCTGCAGGTAAGGCTTTATCTTCTGGAAGGGGCGCCAAGGGATGGTGCTCGCTGGTGCCAGCAAAGGCTTCACGCTGGCGCAAACTCGAAGCCGCTTCGGCAGCCTCTTCTGGCATGTCATCCAGCGTAAAGTGACGCCGTGGCTGTGGGGTGGTCATGTCAGTTTGTCTCCAATCAGCCAGTCAATGGCGGCGTCCATGCGAATATGATCCAGCGCTTCCGAGGTGTTTTGCATCGGGCGAAAGCCGGGAAAGTCGAAGCCCTGCTGCTGCCAAAAATCGGCAGTGGGAAGCCGGGCGGGCACATCGCCGGGGTAAACCAGTACGTCCTCCCCCTCCAGGGTCGTGCCGCGTAGAGCTGGTGAGCGCTTACCTTCGTGGGTGACTTCGCGGGCCTCGGTGGCGCGAATGGAGGCCAGAGAAAACGCTTTGACCGGGACATTGGCAAAGCGCAGGTCTTTCAATGGTTCCGCCAGCAAGGCCTCTAGCAGCTGTACCACATGGCCGTGTTGGTCGGGAGTGACATGGTCGGCCTTGGTGGCCGCAATCGCCAGCCGGTCAATTTTAGGCGCGAACAGGCGCGTGAGCAGGCTGCGCTTGCCGTAGTCGAAGCTGTGCATTAACTGGCGCAGGGCGCGGGAAAGATCTTCAAACCGTTCAGGCCCGGCATTGAGCGCGCCAAGCACATCCACCAGTACGATCTGGCGGTCAAAGCGGCGGAAGTGATCGCGATAAAAGGGTTTCACCACCTGCTGCTGGTAGTAGCGAAAGCGCGCCGCCAGGGTAGCGTAAAGGCTGTTGGCGGGCAGTGCTTCCAGCGCTTCTCTGGAGGTATTGAGTTGAGTTGAATTAAGCTGCGGTAGCGGGAAAAACTGCAGTACAGGCGCCCCTTGCAGCTCACCCGGCAGCAAAAAACGCCCTGGCTGCAGGTCGGAGAAACCGGCCTTTTTGGCACGGCGCAGGCCCTGGGCGTACTCTTCGGCCAGAGCGGCAAGCTGAGCCTCATCCGCCTCGCTTGCCGGGTCGAGCTGTTCGACCGCTGCCAGCCACTCACTGAAAAGGCCTCGGCGCTGTTCGCCTGCGTATAGCGCCTGAGCCTGGCTCCAGCTGTAAAAGTCATGCTGCAACAGCGGTAAATCGAGCAACCACTCGCCGGGGTAGTCGAATAGATCCAGGGTAAGGTGGGCAATTTCAGGGGTTAGCCAGCCGCTGCGGGCAGGGCGGTAACGCAGTTGCAAGCGCAGTTCACTGATCCCGCGTGTGGGCTCCGGCCAGCGGGGCGGTGTATCGCGTAGGGCAGCCATGCCCGGGTCGTAAGGAAAGCGTGGGACGCCCAAATCGGGCTGGTTGAGCCGCTGGGCACCCAGCAGGCGGCCTTCACGGGCAGCGGGCAGTAAATCGAGACGCGCTTCTACGCCGGCATGGCGCAGTTGATTGACCAGCGAGGTCAAAAAAGCGGTTTTGCCTGCTTGCGAGAGGCCCGTTACCGCTAAGCGCAACTGGCGATCCCGGCCTCGCTCTAACAAATTGCTCAGTTCGCGACTTAACGGCTGACGCATCCTTTCGATCCCTTTATGGCTCTTGCCAACTTAACGCTATCCCGGCTCTCTTTAAAACAAGCCGGACTGCATGACCATTACTGGCGAAACATTAATAGTAGCTGTGAAAGCATCGGTAGGGTGGCAATCAAAAAGCCGACCCCCGCCAGCGTGTAGCCCGGCCAGCGGCGAGTCATTTTTTGCGCCAAGGTAAGACCCACTAAACACACCACCATGCCGATTAAATTAAAGGCTAGCGTAGCGGCCTCAAGCCATTGCTGCGGATCCATCGGATCTCCCTAGCTCAAATGAAAGTGAGCGCATGATAGCAAAATATTGATGAACCGAAGGTTAACCGCGGCTTAGGGTAGTACCTAATAAGTGTTGCGCACCGGGTACCAACCAAACCGGGTCTAGGCGCGTATTGGCAGCTTCAACGCAGATAAAATGGCGTGCCGCGTCAGCGGGTGTATCGCCAGGAAGGTCGTTGTTGGGGTGCCACACCACGGTGGAGTCGCTGGACTGCTTGCCGATGCGCAGGCTGCGCTCGCCATCGTTGAGCAGCACGGCTTCATTGGTATGGTAAATGCGGTCAATGGCACCTTGAACGGCCAGCGTACCTTGCTGTTCACTTTCGGCAAAGTCGCGCAGTTTGTCGAGATAGCGGGCGCCGGAAAGACCTTCCAGGCGGCACTGATGAATATCGGCAACGGCGAGGTAGGTGTGCAGTGCGCCGCTGGTTTTAACGGGCGTCTCGCCGATGTTTTCGCTGATCAACTCAACGTTAAGCCGCTGTGCATTGGCTTGCACCACCAAACGTGCCGTGAGCTGAGTATGCAGGCGCTGCTCGGGAGAGAGATGGACTTCAATGCCTTCGGCATGCTCATCGACAGCATCCAGACGCCAGGCCGCGTGACGGGCGAGGCCATGAAACGGGCCGTCGCGATTGGGGCTCTCATCGGCATAGCGCTCGTCAGCAAACCACGGCCAGCAGAGCGGAATACCGCCGCGGATAGCCCCTGGCAGCGCTTGTGGGGTCGGTGTCAGCCATAGCCAATCGGTGTCGCCCTGTGGGCAGAAATGCAGCACCTGAGCACCCTGTAGGCTAATCGCTAACTCTCCCCAAGGCATGTTGAAAAGCACTACGTCGCGGCCTTCCCAGTTGGCCGTTTGCTGACCATCTGTGCTTTTAAGCAGTTGTTTGAGCGAGTCGGGGATCATGAATTTTCCTTTAAGAGTTGCCAAGCATCTACACCGATAGACGCCGAACAGTAACGCTGTGTGCTATGGTAGAACAAGCACGACTGATAGGTAAAACGCGTACTAACATACGTAACTAATGTACGTAGCTAAAACCCGTAAATGAAATCCCGTAAATGAAATAGTAAGGAGACTATATGGGCTTTATTGCATGGTTAATCATTGGTGGCCTGGCTGGTTGGATTGCTGGCAACATCATGCGCGGTGGCGGTTTCGGCATCCTGGGTAATATTGGTGTGGGCATCGTTGGTGCGCTTGTGGGTGGTTTCTTGTTCAGCCTTTTAGGCCTCTCTTCCGGTGGTTTTATCGGTTCGCTGGTCACTGCAACGGTAGGGGCCGTGGTGCTCTTGTGGGTGATTAGTAAGGTCAAAAAAGCGTAGCTGTTTAGCTGTGACCCGTTTGACGACCGCCCGGCCTTGTGCCGGGCGGTGTCGTTTATACAGATGCTATCGGTGTTCGGGCCACTTTCCGTTACACTAGGCGGCTTTATTCCGGCGCTTTGCTGGTAGCGACCCTGTGTTAGTTGGTGGTGATACTATGCTTTTTCGAGGTGCCTCTTGATCGACGCGTTAAATGCCTGGTGGGCCCAACAGCTTGTGCTGTGTGATTGGGCGTTTACTCCTCATCCGCTGGCGGTCGATGCAGGTGCTGCTGAGCAGCGTTTGCTGCAACTGGGAATTACCGATCGGGGGGAGCTGGCCGAGCAACTGTTCCACGGCCTGGGTGCCCCTGCAGGTCGTGCCGATCGGCTATTGGGCGCGCTCGAGTGGGCTGCGCTTGCTGGCGCGGCGGGCTGGTTAGAAGCAGATCAGTCACGCGCCTGGGCGCACCATTTAACGCGGCGTATTACCCGCGATTACAGCGATCTGCGCGCATGGCTCGCCGATCTGCGTCGCGCCCTGGGCGTAAGAGGTTGGGAAGGTGGCGCTGATGACCGCTTTATCGATGCCTGCCAGGCGCTGGCCAATCTCGAAACCGATGGCGAAGGTGTTACTTGGGAAACACTTGAACATGCCCTGACGAAACTGCCTGCCCCTGCTTCTCTATGGCCGCAACAGCCAGCGGCTCAGAGCTGGCGACTATGCGCGCTGTTTCGGCCGATCATCGTCTATCCTGCAAGCCAAACCGACTGGCCCGACGCCGCTGAGTGGCTGGCCCACGTGTGGGATGTCCATGACCGCGATGCGCTGCTGGGGGTAATGTTGTGGCTAGGCGCCCAAGGCGAGCGCCAGCGCTGGGATATAGAAGCCCGCGAACTATTGAGTATGGACGGCGCTCAGCGTATGGAGTGGCAGCGCAGCGTGGTGGAGGAGTCGCCCTATGCGCCTGTGTTGAATAAATTTGTTAGCCAGGGTGAGCCGCTGGAGTGGGCTGCCTGGGATTGGCTACGGCTTGTCGAGCTCGCCTGGGCAGGAGCCTGCTGTGGCTGGCTTAGCCAAGAGGAAGCCGATGACTTGGCAGGGCACGCTGCTGATTTGATCAGCCGCCGCTACCATGACTGGTACGCTGTCCTTAACGCCTACGGGCGGGGGCAAAGCCTGTTTGATGGCATTGATCGGCGCGGGAAAACACCCAGCGAGCGGCATCAGCTACTGCTGCACAGCGCTTATAGCCCCTGGAAACGTTCACCGGGGGAGCTATTGGATGAGCCCACGCGGAAGGCCTCTCAAGCGCGCATTCGTCAATGGCGTAATACACCCCACCACTGGCTGCTGGCGCTGGCCAGCGTGCGTGAACCGGATGTAATGCTGCGTCAAATAGACCCGTCAGCTGCGCTTCCAGAAGAGCAGCGTGCCGATGCGGCGCTCTATTTGCAGGAGTCGTTGGGCCTGCACGCCGATGAAGGTGCTCACGCACTGGCGCGCTACTGGCTACCCGCTCAGGCGCATCATCTTAATCAACTGGCAGCCGACGCGGTGCATGGCGTTTTTCCACCCTCGCAAAGTTGGTTCGGCCAGCCGACCCCGGAAGAGCTTAAGCAGCGTAATGCCGTCAAGGGTGTGAGCCGTCACGCGGCCACTATCCATATGGCCGAGAAGTTCGCCTTCTATCTGCATATGTCCCTTGATAGCGGCTTATTGGATCGCGGGCCATTAATGGAGTACGCCAGCGCGCTGCGCAGCTGCCTATGCCGATTTTATCCCAATGCCAAGCGCTTGTTAGACGCCTGGTTTGCGTGGGAGAGTTGCCTGCCTGAGCCCGAGCATGCATCGCTAATTAACGAAATTATTTGGCATATCGAAGACCCCGGTAGCCTGTTCCACTGGCTCGATTGGCGCCACGACGCCTGGTGTGAGCCGGGCAGCCGTCCCACCTTGAATCACTTCACCGCCATGTCCCTGGTCGGGCCTTTAAACAGTGCCGTATGGAGTGAACCGCAGCTCGAAAGCGCCCGCGAGTGCGCTGAAATCCGCGAGTGGGTAGAGAGCCATTACCACTTGAGCAGCGCGGGGGATATGCAGGAGTTTTTGACCTATATGCTCGAGGCGGGGGATCGCCAGGAGTATCAGATTAACTACGCTCCTTACACCCTCAATACCGAACGTTTAAGCGCTGAAATCGCCATTCTTGAATCTGGCGACTGTGCTGAAGATGAGCGCCACCATCTGCTTCGTTTACGTCGGGTACGTGATAACGAAGATGGCTGTAATGAAGTCGATATGGCGGCCTGGGATATTGCCCAACTGGTCGATCTGGCGATTGCTGCACGGCAGCTTGGCTGGCTTGATAGCACTGCGTTTGCCAGCGTATTGGATCGCGCTTATGAGCTGGCGGCGGATCACTATGCCGGGTGGCAAGAGTATGCCATGGGCATGTACGCTGGCTTCTCGTTCTTTATGGGCGAAACCCCAGAGCGAGAGAGCTTTTTAGCCGGTTTTCGTCAGGCGTTGGTGGCCTGGGTATGCGGTGCGCCGGTGCTAGCTGGGCCATGGGTGAGCCTGGATTTTCCCGGCAATAAACCGCGCCATTTTGCGCCGCTGCACATAGATACATTGCCTGGTGATCAGCGCACCTTACATTGAGGCTCGCCAAGCATAGGATAACTAGCTTATAGTCGTGCGAGGAAAAAATGAGTTTTGTCATACCATCCCTTTATTCTATGTGTCGAGGTTAATCGCATGGTTGCGTTGCCACGCCCCGCTGTGACCGCAGTACGTGTTGTAAGTGTTTGTTTTATAGTGACATTGGTGGCTGGCTGCGCAGGCTCGACACGACAGAGCAATATGCAGGCCCCAGAGAACTACTTTTCGATGACGCTGCCGGGAATGGGCGCTAACCCGCAAATGTCACCGGTTGATCCCATTGATGCGCAATTGCGCAGTATGCAAGTCCCGCCGCCAACAGTGGTGCGCGAGGCGCTGCTGGCCCAGCATCAGCGCTGGGCAGGAACGCCTTACCGGATTGGCGGCACGACAGAAAGAGGGATTGACTGCTCGGCCCTGGTTCGCAATGTTTACCGTGACACCTTTAATTTAGAGTTACCACGCTCCACTGGGGGGCAAATACACGAGGGACGCCCGATCGACCGCCAAGAGCTGCAGGCGGGCGATCTGGTGTTCTTCAGCCCCCCAGGTCGATATAACCACGTCGGCATTTATGTAGGTAATGGCTATTTTCTGCATGCCTCGACCTCGAAAGGGGTGATTATTTCCAGCTTGGATAATAGTTACTGGCGACGTTACTACTGGCAGGCGCGTCGTGCCCTGGAGCCAACGCATTTGGCCCAGCTAAGCGGAAGTGTTTTCTAGCCGTCAGGCCTCTCATTTTTTAGTTAGGAACGGCATGATTGAAGCCAAAACGCGCGCCTGGTGGCGCGCCACCTTGGCGCTTTGCCTCGGCTCTTTTCTTGTTTTTATCAATCTGTATGCACCGCAGCCGCTGCTGCCAGGGTTAAAGGAGACGTACGATGTCTCGACCCTGGGCGTCAGCCTGCTCATGTCCGTATCGACCCTCTCTCTCGCCTTGGCACTGCTGGTATTCGGTCCCCTTTCGGATGCCATCGGTCGCGAAGGTATCATGCGTATAACCTTGCTGCTGGCAGGGGGCTGCTCCATTGCTTTGGCCTTCGCGCCCACCTTTGAAAGCTTGTTACTGCTTCGACTGGTGCAGGGCTTCGTGTTGGGTGGGTTGCCAGCAGTGGCGATCGCCTGGATGGGCGATGAGTTTGAGAAGCCAGCGCTATTAAGTGCAGTAGGGCTCTATATTGGCGCGAATTCGCTCGGCGGGATCAGTGGGCGTATTGTCGGTGGGGCCGCTGCCGAAATAGGAGGCCCCACCGCGGCATTTTTAGCGGTAGGTATCATGACGCTAATCGGCTGCATCGTCTTTTGGCGATTGTTGCCCAATAGTCGCGCCTTTACTCCCCAGCGCTTTGAGCTGCGTAAAGCGGCAAGCGATTTAGTCAGTCATCTGCGCAACCCGGTGCTGCTTGCCGCGTACTGCTTGGGTGGCATTAATTTCCTGATCTTTATCAACCAATACAGTTACATCACTTTCCGGTTAGCGGCGGCCCCCTATCAACTGGCGGCCAGCGGTTTGGGGCTGATTTTCTTAACCTATCTAGGCGGTACTTTTGGCTCGATGATTTCCGGGCGGTTAGCAGGGCGTTTGTCGCCAGCGGCATGCATGATGATGGGGGTGCTGATTTTAATGCTGGGCACGGCCATCACCTTATCAGAGTCGCTAGTGTTGATTATTGTCGGCTTAACCGTCAATGCCTTCGGCTTTTTCCTAACGCACTCATTGGCTTCCAGTTGGGTAGGGCGTTATGCCCAGGGCGCTCGGGGCAGCGCCTCGGCGCTCTATCTGGTGTTCTACTACGTGGGGGCCAGTTTGGGTGGCTTCTGGCTGGAGCCGTTCTGGCGCTGGGCCGGCTGGGCTGGGGTGAGTATTGGTTCGTGGCTACTGCTAAGCATTACGCTAATGATCGCTTTCGGCCTCTGGCGCTTTGAACGTCGCCAAGCGGTTAGCTAACTGTCATCAACTACCATGGGTTCAATTGACCACCGCTTAGGTGCAAGCGCTGTGGGCAAAGCCGTTCCAGTAGTGCGCTGTCGTGGCTAATCACCAGCACGCCAAGCTGGCGTTGTTCCGCTTCCTGTTTTAGCGCCTGCCACAGTTCAAGTTGAGTGATGGGGTCGAGCATCGTTGAGATTTCATCGGCGATTAGAAAGCGTACCTCTGGTGCAAGGGCGCGCAATACACATACCCGCTGTAGCTCTCCCCCTGATAACGATTGTGGAAAGCGAGATAGCCAGCTTGGCTGCACGCCAAACGCCTGGCACTGGGTTTCAGTAGGCGTCCACGCTTCGCGTAAAATCTTGCCGACTCGCCATCGGGGGTTTACCGCCAGCTCCGGCGATTGCGGCAGCCATTGAACGGGCTGTATACCGCTTTTCGGCAGAGCCTTACCATCTAAGCTTACCTCTCCTTCAAACGGAGCTAAGTAGCCTGCCAGTAGTTTGCCCAACGTCGATTTGCCTGCCCCCGAGTCACCGCTCAATCCTACCCACTGGCCCGCGTTCAGCGTGAGTGAGATGGAATCAAACAAAGGCGCATCGGGTGAGAAATGAAAGCTGAGCTGGCGCGCTTCAAGCAACGGTGATCTCCTGTTCCGTCGGTTGAGCTTGGCTAACCGCGTGGCTCAAAAAGCCATTGTCGGGCAGTGCTAACCACAATGCCCGGGCATAAGCACTGGCAAGCGAAGCGCCGCTGCCTTGAAAGGCGCAGGCGGAGGCTGTTTCGACCTGCTGGCCGTTACGCATAATGGTAACGCGATCAGCAATCGGCAGGGCGTGTCGCAGGTCGTGGGTAATTAATATCACCGTTTTTCCTTGGTCGGCCAGTCCGCGCAGCGCATCCAAAACACGCTGGCGCTGAAGAGGGTCAAGGCCCACGGTGGGCTCATCGGCAATCACCAGTCGGGCATGGCTGACATGGGCCATGGCCGTCAACACGCGGCGGGCCATGCCGCCGGAAAGCTCGTGGGCGTAGGCCTGCTGGGCGCGAGCATCTAGCTGGTAGTGGTCTAGGGCTCGTTGGGCGGATTGCAGGGCATGACGTGAAGATTGTCCGGCGCGCTGGGCCGCCCAGGCCACTTGGCGTTTGGTGCGCGCCAGTGGGTCTAGTGCATTAAGCGACTGAGGAATAAGCGCCAGCTCCCGACCGCGAAGCTGGCGTTGGCGAGCTTCATCAAGTGGTGTTCCTTGGTAGGCAAGCTGCCCATTCAAGCGCGCAGATGAGGGTAGTAGGCCCATAATCGCATAGGCCAACAGACTTTTTCCGGCGCCGGAGGCGCCCACCACGGCATGTACCTCGCCAGGGGAAAACGTTAGCGAAAATTCATTCAGGCAGGTGGCCCATTCACGCTTCCACCAGGAGACATATAACGGTAGCTGTAGCGACAGCCGATCAATCGTTAACACGGTAAGTCTCCATCAGAAATCTCCTTAAAAGCGCTAAAGGGAGTGGCGTAGATGAGTGGAAAGACGCTCGAATCCCAGCACCATCAACAGCAGCCCCAGGCCCGGAAATACCCCCAGCCACCAGTAACCGCCGCTTAAATAGCGCATGGCATCGGCCAGCAGTACGCCAATAGCGGGCTGGCTGGGGCTCAAGCCAAAGCCCAAAAAGGTCAATGCCGCTTCGTGGAGAATGGCATGAGGGAACAGCAGCAGGGCGCCGACCAAACAGTGGGGAATCAGGTGGGGTAACAGGTGGCCGTGGAGCACAAACCAGCGTGATTTACCTAGCGCCCGGGAGATTCGCACATAGGGGGCCTGGCGCAATTGCCAAAGCTCCGCGCGCAGCACTCGGGCAAGGCTTGGCCAGTGGGTCACCGCCACGGCAATAATCACCGCCTGGGTGCCGCCGCCCAGCGCAAAGGCAATTAGTATTAATAAAATGAGATGCGGTACGCTAAGCAGCGTATCAATCAGCAAACTTACCAGTGTATCCAGCCGAGACGAAAGCGTGGCTAGGGCGGCCAAGCTCAGCGCAATCAGCGTACTCAGTAGAGCGGCCAGGCAGCCCACCCAAAAGCTAAGTGCCAGCCCCGCCAGCGTGCGCGCCCAGAGCTCCCGGCCCAACGCGTCAGTGCCGAGCCAGTGATCAACGCTGGGCGGCGCTAGTCGAGCATCAAACTGCATCTGCTGCGGCGAATCGCCCAGCAGCCACTGGCTAGCGATTAACCCCAACACCAGCAGGGTGGTAACGACCAGGCTGAGTGCGGCACGAAGTCGTGGCTGTGAATAGAGATTGGGTGGTGGATAGCTGGGTGGTTGGCCTGAGTTCATAGGCCACCTGACGTCATGCGCGGGTCGATAGCGCTATACAGGCTATCGGCGATCATATTACCGACACTAACAAATAGCGCGGTAAAGAGCGCAATACCCAGCAGTAGGGGAACGTCGCTACGCAAGCCCGCTGCTACGGTGGCTTGCCCTAAACCGGGGTAAGCAAAGACTTGCTCGATTAGAATCGAGCCTCCAAAGAGCTCCCCCAGCGAAGCAAATGCAAGCGTAATCGCCGGTAAGCTGGCGTGACGGACGCCGTGCCGCCAAGCGATATCAAACCGGCTAGCGCCCTGGGCGAAGGCGTGGGTCGCTACCTCAGAGCGCATTAACTCCAGCATGCGTGTGCGGGTATGCAGGGTAATATTGGCGATGCCCAGCAGTGCCAGCGTGATGGCCGGCAGCAGCAGATGATGCAATCGGGAGGCAAGGGTGACATCTTGATTCAAAACTCCAGTGGGGCCTGCGCAGCAGGGGGGTGTCCAACCCAGGGTCACCGAAAATAGCAGCACGGCGACTATTGCCAGCCAAAAAGCAGGCGTGGAGGCGGTAATATAGGCGTAGCTACTAATGAGGTTATCCAGCGTGGAGCCCTCTTTAGCGCCTGCCGCAACGCCGAGACTAAACCCCAGCAGCGCTGCGAGTAGCCATGCGCTGCCCAGCAGCATGATTGAGCGTTGAAATCGCTGGCCGATAACCTCGCTGACTGGCTGGTTATAAACATGACTCCAGCCTAAATCACCGCTTACCAACTGGCGCAACCAATGCCCAAATGGAACGGCGGGTGGCGCATCGAATCCCCAGCGTTCGGCAATCAGGGCACGCTGTTCCGGGCTGACTTGGGCCATCTGTGGCCCAAGGTAGGCATCCACGGGGTCGACGGGCGAGACCATCATCAGACCAAATGACACCAGGGCTACGCACAGCAGCACTAGCGTCAGGCGGCCAAGACGCCTTGCGATACGCGGGATTAATTGCATGTCCAGCGCCACTCAAGCAGATTAGCGGTGATGGGCCAGCCGTGACCATGGGGAGCAACGCCAAGCTCGCCAACGTCTAAACAGGTGTTGGCGAAGTACACGTGTTCAAGGTTAACCAGCCACGCCCAGCTGCTATCGCCGCGTACGCCATAGCCAGTGGTGCCGTCCCATTGGGCAGCGCGCCAGTACTGGTTAGCTGTTTCGACACTATCCGAGGCCTGGGCGGCATCTAAGTGTGTATCCACTTCAGCGTTGGCGTAGAAGCCGCTGTTATAAAACCCGTTACCGGCATGCTGACTGTGAAAAAGGTAGTAGACCTCCTGGGGGCTGTGACTGCCAAAACCGAATAGGATGGCATCCTGATGAATTGCTTCACGCTGGATTTCATCCCAGTGGCGGCCTGTTGGCTGCATCTCGATGCCCAATGGGCGAACCATCTCGGCACTCACTTCTGCAAGCAGTTGTCGGGTGGTATCGCCAGCAGAGTAGGTAAGCCGAAAGCGAGCGGGTAGGCCATCTTTATAGCGCAGGCCATCGTCGCCTAGCTGCCAGCCTGCTGCGTCGAGAAGCTCCTCAGCGCGGGTAATATCTGGTGCTTCAATTCGCTCTTCTTCACTGCTCCAAGGGAGCCCATCGGCTGGGCCGTAGGCGGGGCGGCCGTAGCCATGCAACGCTACCTCTACCAATGTCGGTCTGTCCGCGGCGAGGTTAATCGCCTGACGAATCGCAAGATCCGCGGTCACGTCGTTGCCAATCGGTGCGCCGGAAGCGGCATGCTCGCCGGTGGCTGGCTGCATGGGGAACAGAATGCCGCGATTATCGACGCTCTCCATGGTGACCCGTTGCATATGCCCAGGCACATTGGCTGCCAATGCCGGTGGAATTGATGCGATATCGACCTGGCCTGCATGGGCCGCACTGAGCGTGGCATCTTCATTGGTAAACAGAAATATCAGGCGATCAAAGGCGGGGGCAGGGCCGTAAAAATAGGGATTGCGTTCAACTATCAGCTGTTCGCCTTCCTGCCACTCCACCAGTTGATAGGGGCCAGAGCCCAAGGGATGTCGGCCGTATTGCTCGCTATAGCCATTATCCCGCTTGGCGTGGGGCACAATGCCCAGCGTCATCAGTTGGTCTATAAAGGTAATTCGAGGTGTGTGAAGGCGAAGGGTAACGGTCTGATCATCGACGGCATTGGCCTCTTCGAGCGCGCTTAAGTCTGCCCGCCCACCTGCCTCTGCCGCGGTATTAAAGGTGTAGGCCACGTCTTCGGCGGTCAACGAGGTGCCGTCGGCAAAGCGGGCGTCTTCACGTAGCGTTAGCGTCCAGGTGAGGCGATCTTCAGAGAGCGACCACTCGGTGGCTAATTCTGGCTGGGGTGAAAGGTCTCTGCCTCGTGAAAGCAGCGTCGACTGAAACAGTGGAGTACCGTACTGCCCCCAGCCCAAAAGTGGATCGAAGCCCTGTTCGGGTTCGCCACCAATGGCCAGAATTAACTGCTCTTTTGCCTCGGCGGTGCTGATGGCAGCTAAACAACTTAGCGCAATACCCAGTAAGATAGGCCGAGTTGGTGGAGCCATCGCTTTATCCTTTACGCTATTTGGTATGATGTTTTTACAATAACATCATACTAACGGTGGCGGCAGCACATGGAAAGCAGGCCTTATAAGAGGAGGCGTGAATGCAGCGTGTAACGGTAACGCTTGATGAGGAACTGGTGGCAGAAGTAGATGCGTTGATGCACGAGCGCGGCTACCAAAACCGCTCAGAAGCGATTCGTGATTTAACCCGCAGTGGCTTAAAACAAGTGAGAGAAGAGGCTGCACCGGATTCGCCCTGCATGGGCGCGCTGGTGTATGTTTACGACCATGCCGCTCGCGAGCTATCTAAGCGCTTGACCCGTCATTCCCATGACCATCATGAACTCACGCTTTCGACCCTGCACGTGCATATCAATCATGACAGTTGCCTGGAAGTAGCTCTGCTCAAAGGTCAGGGGCGTGCGCTTAAGCAGTTCGCCGCTGAAGTTACCTCGTCGCGAAGCGTGCGCCACGGCCAGCTAGTGCTGATACCCGATGAATAAGCCCGCTTCCCGGTAGCCAAAAAAAAGGTGACCCGGAGGTCACCTTTTCTTATCGGTAGCGGGAGCGTCTTAGTGCTCAACGCCGCCTTCGCCGTGCACGTGGCCGTGCTCGACTTCTTCAGCGCTGGCTTCGCGTACTTCAGCAATCTCAACGTCAAAGTTGAGCTGCTGGCCGGCCAGCGGGTGGTTGCCATCAACAACGACCGTATCACCTTCAACTTTCTTAACAGTAACCATCAACGGGCCACCTTGAGTCTGGGCTTGGAACTGCATGCCCGGCTCAATGCTTTCAACGCCCTGAAACGCATCGCGCGGTACTTCCTGCATTAGCTGCTCTTGCAGCTCGCCGTAACCTTCTTCAGGAGAAACGCTAACGTTCAGCTTTTCGCCAGCAGCACGACCTTCCAGCTCTTTCTCAAGGCCCGGAATAATGTTACCGGCGCCATGGAGGTAGGTAAGCGGCTCACGGCCTTCAGAACTGTCTAGCACTTCACCTGCATCGTTAGTCAGGGTGTAGTGGAACGCGACAACCGAGTTTTGCGCAATTTGCATGGAATAACCTTTCGGTGAGTGCATGTTCCAATATGGTAACGCGTGTAGGCTGACTTGTCAGGGGGTAGAGCGCTTTTTCCTGCCCACCACTTTCGGCGGTATTGCGCGTCAGGGTGACCAGGGATACCCTACGGCCATCGCTTTTTTCTTTGCCCTATCACTTTTGGAGCATGCAATGACGATCTTGATTATTTGGCTTGTCGCCTTTTGCCTGATTGCTTATTTTGTCAATGACCGCTGGAACAAGGGCGTTAGCCAAGGGCTGGATAAGATGTTGCCCCGTGTGTTGAAGAGCCATGGTAACAATCGCTATTTATGGGTGATTTCGCTGGCAGTGCTGGGTGCCACTACGCTGATCCAACCAGTAGATATGCTGTTAGTGGTCATTCTGCTAGCCTTGATTGGCTGGGCCATTATGGCACTGGCTAACTGGGCAAGTAACAAGACCCATCATTAAGTTAGCTGCCAGAAAAAGGCAGTTGCCATAACGTTGCCATAAAAAAGCCCGGCCATCTTATTAGGTGGCCGGGCTTTTTTGATAACCAACTACTATTGATCAACAGCAGTCAATTAATAAGGCGCAACGCTCATGCTAGCGCCGCTACCGATTAAGCGTACACGCTGACCAGCTTGGAACTGGCGGTCTGCACGCTGAACGACAACAATATCGGTACCGTCGTCACGACGAATTTCCATTTCAAGGGCGTCAACGCGGTTAGTCGCGTCTTCAGCTGCCGTACCCGCGACGGCACCGCCGAGTGCGCCTGCCACGGTTGCCAATTGACGGCCTGAACCACCGCCCACTTGGTTGCCCAGAAGGCCGCCGATAATGGCGCCACCACCGCTGCCTAAAAGGCCTCCAGCGCGGCTGTCGGCTTGAATCTGTACAGGGCGAACCGCCACGATAGTGCCGTAGGTAACGCTTTGGCCGGTTTTTGCTTGGTTGCCGCGATAAACATCACCCGAGTATCCCGAGGTGTTGGCACATCCAGCCAACGTGAGAATACTTAAAGCTACAGCCGGTAGAAGAAGACGTTTCATTAAAACCTCCAGAGTGTCAATTGAATTAACTGTCGCCTACACCGCCATCTTTAAACGGCAAAGTGAAGAGCAATCGTAGTTATAAAACGGTGTTCGTTAAAGGTAGCTGATGTAAACCGTTTTGACCAGCAATCGATGGAAAAGGTCAAAGCTGACAGCACAGTAGTCACGAAACATCATAACGGCGATCATAGCGGAAAGTGTAACAGCGTATTAAGAAAACAGTGTGCAAATACCCAGAATGAACCAAAACAGGAGGCCGTTAGGCCTCCTGTGCAGGGATCAAAAAGTAACGTGGTGATTATTACCCAAATTGATTCATGGTGTTGTCTTTGCCACCGGCTTTGAGCGCGGCATCACCGTGGAAGAATTCTTTATGATCATCACCGATATTGGAGCCTGCCATATCCTGGTGGCGAACCGTGGCGATGCCCTGACGAATTTCCTGGCGCTGTACGCCTTTCACGTAAGCCAGCATACCTTCATCGCCAAAGTAGCCTTTCGCCAGGTTGTCGGTGGAGAGGGCGGCCGTGTGGTAAGTCGGCAGCGTAATTAAGTGGTGGAAGATGCCTGCTTCGCGAGACGAGTCACGCTGGAAATTACGTGTCCACTCATCGGCCAGCTGACCCAGTTCGGTGTCGTCGTACTCGGCGCTCATTAACTTGTCACGCTGGTAGGCAGAAACATCCTTACCTTCTTCCTGCCACGCATCGAACACTTGCTGACGGAAGTTGAGCGTCCAGTTGAACGACGGCGAGTTGTTGTAGACCAGTTTGGCATCCGGCACGACATCGCGAATCCGGTTTACCATGCTGGCGATCTGGCCCACGTGGGGCTTTTCGGTTTCGATCCAAAGCAGGTCGGCGCCGTTTTGCAGGCTGGTGATGCAGTCCAGAATGACGCGGTCTTCGCCAGTGCCTGCCTTGAACTGGTAAAGGCCAGAGGCGAGGCGCTTGGGCTTAACCAGCTTACCGTTTTGCTTGATGACAACGTCGCCGTTATTGATGTCGGCGGCGTTTTCGATCACATCCCCGTCGAGGAAGCTGTTGTACTGATCGCCGAGATCGCCTGGCTCATTGGTGACGGCAATTTTTTGCGTCAAGCCTGCGCCGAGTGAGTCGGTACGTGCCACGATCACGCCATCTTCAATACCGAGTTCGAGGAAGGCGTAACGCACGGCGTTAATTTTAGCCAGGAAGTCTTCGTGGGGCACGGTGACTTTACCGTCCTGGTGACCGCACTGCTTCTCATCGGAAACCTGGTTTTCCAGCTGAATGCAGCAGGCGCCCGCTTGAATAAACTTCTTGGCGAGCAGGTAGGTGGCTTCTGCATTACCAAAGCCCGCGTCGATATCCGCAATGATCGGAACGATATGGGTTTCGTAGTTATCGATTTTGCTGATTAGTTCCTGTTCTTTGCCGCTGTCACCAGCCTCTTTGGCTTCATCCAGGGCGCGGAACAGGTGGTTAAGCTCCCACGCATCGGCTTGTTTCAGGAAGGTGTAGAGCTCTTCGATGAGATTCGCGACAGAGGTCTTTTCGTGCATTGACTGGTCGGGAAGCGGGCCAAACTCAGAGCGCAGCGCGGCAACCATCCAGCCGGAAAGGTAGAGGTAGCTACGCTTGGTGGTGCCAAAGTGCTTTTTGATCGAGATCAGCTTCTGCTGACCAATAAAGCCGTGCCAGCAACCCAACGACTGGGTGTACTTTGAGGTATCAGCGTCATAGGCAGCCATATCCTCGCGCATGATTTTGGCGGTGTATCGAGCGATGTCCAGGCCTGTGTGGAAGCGGTTTTGTGCACGCATACGGGCGGCGTATTCCGGTTTGATGGCGTCCCATTTGCCGCCTTGCGCTTCGCGTAACTGGGCCATTGCTTTGATATCGTCGAGCAGTCCTGTCATGAGCTTATCCTCTTCGGGCTGGATAGTGTTTCGCAAATCAGCTTTTGCTTATGCTGCACCTGCGAAGTTGTATTTAGCATTATTGAATTTCGTGATTGTGTCTCTAGGTCAATCGTCTCTCAGCCAATCGTCTCTCATGCAAACGTCTTGAAAGCTAGAAGCAGCAGCGCTAGAGACTTCAGCTACAGCGTTGAGCGCGGGCTTGATGGCTTGATCAAATCGGCTTAACGCTGCAATGCAATAACTATCCACGAGGATGGCTCACTCAACAATTGACACTTCGGGGCACAGGGGGTTGTAGCCCGACGACAACGGGGTAGAGGAAGGGAGGGTTTGTGTAGTCGTTTTTCGTCAAGATGGCGGCAAGAGCGCACAAAAAAGCACTGCCGAGGCAGTGCTAGAGATCAATCAAGAGAGCTTATTAATCAAGCGAAAGTGTCATTTCTCGATGGGGAATGCCCGCATCCAGAAATTCATCGCCATGAGCGACGAAGCCCAGCCGCTCATAAAACGCTAGAGCATGGACCTGAGCGCTGAGGACCACCTGGAGGTGGCCCGCATGACGTGCCGCCTCAATCGCAGCCTGCATCAGCAGTACGCCAATGCCGGTGCCGCGGGCATTAGCGAGTACCGCGACACGGCCAATGTGCGCATCGGGTAGCAAGCGTGCGGTGCCCACTGGCTGGCCGTCAAGCATAGCGAGAAAGTGCTGGCACGCGGGGTCCAGTCCATCCCACTCCTCTTCCTGAGGCACGTTCTGCTCATCGATAAACACCTTGCGGCGGATCTCGCTAGCTGCCGGGCCAAGTGTCTCCCAGTCACCAGTACTAATGTGGGTAATGGCCATTAATACGCCTCGTCGTCCTCACCCTCATCGCTCATAAAGCCCAAGCTGCCGGTGTTGACCAACTGGGTAATAAGCGCTGCGGCACCGTCAAGCTCAAGGTCTTCGGCGTAGAGTGGGGTGGTATCGGCTAGGCGTTTGGCTAATTCAGTTGAACAGGCGTGGCCGTCACCATCCACAAATAGCGTGGTACCGCTGGCATCGCGGCGCCAGGCAAAGCGTGAGCCGGGCATATGGTAGAGCGGCTCGCCCTCTTGTAGTTGAGCAACAAGCGCCGCTTCGGTTAGCGGCGTTTCAAGCGGCACTACTTGATCCACATACTTGGGCTGGGTCATTACCCGGCCAAACCACTGGGCAATCTGAGTGGGGTTGTCGAGCGTTGACATGATCAACTGGCGCATACGTTCAACGGCGGCGTCGTCCAGCTCACCGACCTGCTCGGCAGGCGCCATGCCCGCATCACTATAACGCTGTGAGGCAGGAAGCTGCTCGCCCAAATAATCCGCATAGGAGGTAATTGCCTCATCGGCGGAGGGCGCGCGGAAGCCAATCGAGATCGTCATGCAATCATCGCTTTGGCTCACACCGTGATGTGCCCAGCCAGGGGGTAGATAGAGCATGTCGCCGGGGTCAAGCACCCAATCCGAATCTGGTTCTACGGTGAATTCTTTCAAAATGCGAAGATCAATGCCTTGGATGATCGGCGCATCTTCCGTGAGCTTGCCGCCCAGCTGCCAGCGGCGGTGGCCGCTGGCTTGGAGTAAAAAGACATCGTATTGATCGATATGCGCGCCCACATTGCCGCCAGGAGGCGCGTAGCTGATCATCACGTCATCGAGCCGCCAGCGTGGCAGGAAGTCAAACTCGTCCATTAGCGCGGCGACCGCAGGCACGTAATGGTCAACGGCCTGCACGAGAAGGCTCCAGTTGTTCTCTGGCAGCCGTTCAAAGGTGGCTTCGTCAAAGGGGCCGTGGGAGACCTGCCAAGGCCCATCGGGGCCTTCTTCTTCTACCAGGCGTGCCTCTACGCCAGGCTCGCAGGCGAGTCCCGCCAGCTCATCGGCTTCAATCGGGCTAATGAAATCGGGCATTGCGCCACGAATCAGCAGCGGCTTTTGCTGCCAATAATTGGCCAGAAAGTCTGCGGCGGTAAGATCGCCCAGCAGTGTTAGCGGCTTATCGTGATGGTTCATGGCGTGTCCTGGTGTAGTGGTCGCAGCAACGTTGGTCACAGCAAGTTGGTCACAACAAATGGGTTACAGCAAATGGGTTACAGCGAGTTTAGCTGATGTGTCAGTGCTTCGGCTTGTGCCTGGGCATTACCAATATAGTTGGCCGGTGAAAGCGCCTTCAATTCGGTTTTGACGTCGCTGGGTAGTTCAAGGGTATCAATAAACGCCGCAAAGCCTGCTTGGTCAATACGTTTGCCACGGGTCAGCTGCTTGAGTTTTTCGTAGGGCTTCTCAATGCCGTAGCGGCGCATTACCGTTTGGATGGGCTCGGCAAGCACTTCCCAACTGTTATCCAGATCAGCGTCTAAACGCTCAGGGTTGGCTTCAAGCTTGCTGATGCCTTTTAGGCTGGCGTGGTAAGCAATCAGCCCATACGCCAAGCCTACGCCAAGGTTACGTAACACGGTGGAGTCAGTCAGGTCGCGCTGCCAGCGGGAGATCGGCAGCTTTTGCGCTAGGTGGCTAAGCACCGCATTGGCTAGGCCCAGGTTGCCCTCGGAGTTCTCAAAATCGATCGGGTTAACTTTATGCGGCATGGTGGATGAGCCAATTTCGCCCTCGACCGTGCGCTGCTTAAAGTAGCCCAGTGAGATGTAACCCCATACGTCGCGATCGAAGTCGATCAGGATCGTATTGAAGCGGCAAATGGCATCAAACAGTTCGGCGATATAGTCGTGGGGCTCAATCTGAGTGGTGTAGGGGTTGAACGTTAGCCCCAAACCTTCCACGAAGGTGCGCGCATTGGCTTCCCAGTCGATCTCTGGGTAAGTCGTCAGGTGGGCATTGTAGTTGCCCACGGCGCCATTGATTTTGCCAAGCACTTCCACCGCTTCAATTTGCTTAAGCTGGCGCTTAAGGCGGTAGGCGACGTTGGCCATCTCTTTGCCTAACGTGGTCGGGGTGGCGGTTTGACCATGAGTACGCGACAGCATTGGCTGGGCGGCATGGGCAATTGCCAGCTTGGCGATTTCGTCAGCCACTTCGTGCATGGTGGGCAGCATGGCTTTTAAGCCGTCGCTGAGCATCACACCGTAAGAGAGGTTGTTGATATCTTCGCTGGTGCAGGCAAAGTGAATGAACTCGGTGACTGCGTGGAGCTCGGCCTGACCGGCGATCTTCTCTTTCAGGAAGTACTCAACCGCTTTGACGTCGTGATTGGTGGTGCGCTCAATCTCTTTGATCCGCTCGGCATCGGCAATCGAAAACTCACGAATCAACTGCTCAAGAAACGCCGTCGCTTCAGCGGAGAGGGGCGGCACTTCAACGATTTTCGTGTGCTCGGCCAAGCGCTGCAACCAGCGAACTTCCACAATCACACGGGCGCGGATCAGGCCGAATTCGCTGAAGTGTTCGCGCAGGGCGGCGGCTTTAGAGGCGTAGCGGCCGTCAACGGGGGAGAGGGCGGTCAAAGCTGAGAGTTGCATGGCATGGTTTCCAGGAAGTTCGAAAAAAAATTAGTCGAGAGCAGATTAATCGAGAACAAGTCGGTCAAATAGATCGGCGGACTAGTTGAGGCTGTCCAGTGCACGGCGTAGCGCTTTGCGCTGAAACACGAGCTTCCAGCGCCGACCGCCTTGCTGGTGCCACAGTAGTCCAAAGCGAATGCCGGCCATTAAGCAGGCGCGAACGCGTTCAGGCATCATGCGGCTTTGCAGCAGGGATGGGTCGCCTTGCACCACAATGCGGGTTTTAAAGGTGGAGATCGTCTCTTGGTACGCCTCCCCTAGGCTGGCGACCACGTTTTCATGGGTGGGACCGAAGTGCTCGGCCTGACCCTGGATACGGGTAAGCTTTTGGCCCAGGGAGTCCATCATGCCGGTATTGGTGCGCAGCTTATTCATCAGCATGAGCAGTGAAAAACCGTAACGCAGTACCACCGGGTTCGCCTGCTTGCGACCTACCAGAGCTTCCAGCGTGTCCAGGCCGCGGCGCAAGTTGTTGGGGTGGCCGCCATAGATGGCTTCGAAGCTTGCCGGATTGGTATCCACGGTGGCTTCAATCAACGTTTCCCAGGCGCGCGGGTCTACCTGACCGGTGCGGGCGAGTTCGTCCACCAGACTGGCGGCTTGAAACACACCGGCCAGCGCCAGCGCTTGGCGAGCTGCGGGGGAATCAGGCGCGCGATGAATCGGCGTAGTGGGGTTCATGCAGCAGCCTCCGCGGCTTTCTTCCAGGTGGCACGAATAACGCCGCCGCCCAAGCAAATGTCGCCATCGTAAAGCACCAGCGACTGGCCAGGCGTGACCGCCCACTGCGGATCATCGAAGGTGACCTCTACGCCGCCGTCGGGCAGTACGCGTATTTCACAGCCGCAGTCACTTTGCCGGTAACGCGTTTTGGCGGTAAAGCGGCCCTGCTGAACCGGCGGCTCGCCTGCCACCCAGTCCATCGACTCGGTGGCCAAGGTGTCGGAGTAAAGCAGTTGATCGTGCTTACCCTGCACCGCGATCAGTACGTTGCGATCCAAGTCTTTCGCCGCCACGTACCAGGGCTCTTCTGAGTAGTTGGCAAGCCCACCAATGCCTAGCCCCTGGCGCTGGCCAAGGGTGTAGTACATCAGCCCCATATGTTTGCCGATGACATCGCCATCCGGCGTTTCAATGGTGCCAGGCTGGGCGGGTAGATACTGCTGAAGGAAGTCGCGAAAGCGCCGCTCGCCGATAAAGCAGATACCGGTAGAATCTTTTTTCTTGGCGGTAATCAGTCCATGCTCTTCTGCCAGCGCACGCACGGCGGGCTTTTCCAGTTCGCCCACGGGGAACAGGGTGCGGGCAATGGCGGCTTCCGGCACCGCATGCAGGAAATAGCTTTGGTCTTTATTACCGTCGAGCCCTTTCAATAGGCGCGGTCTGCCTTCACGAACGCCTTGGCGAACATAGTGGCCGGTAGCGATTTTGTCGGCCCCGAGCATTTCGGCGTACTCAAGAAACACCTTAAACTTGATTTCCCGGTTACACAGAATATCCGGGTTGGGCGTGCGGCCCGCTTTGTATTCGGCTAAAAAGTGCTCAAATACGTTATCCCAGTACTCGGCGGCAAAATTAGCGGTATGCAGCTTAATACCCAGCTTTTCGCAGACAGCCTCGGCGTCGGCGAGATCCTCTTTGGCCGTGCAGTATTCAGTGCCGTCGTCTTCATCCCAGTTCTTCATAAACAGGCCTTCTACCTCATAGCCTTGCTGCATGAGAAGAAGGGCAGAAACGGACGAGTCAACGCCGCCGGACATACCGACAATCACTTTTCCATTAACGGCTGTGGCGGATGACACAGTAGTGGATGAGCTTGGTGTAGTTGGGTCAGTGGATGACATGGGCATCCTCAGTTGAAGTAGGGTGCAAATATGCAATGCGCAATTGGGCGAGGATTATACACGATGGGGAGTGACTGCTTCGAGTGCTTCACTCGCGAATCACCGCCAGCGGGTAACACGGCCCGCTGAGTGCATCTTCAATACGTTTGAGTACCAGTGGGCTGCGAAGGCGTGACTGCTGTTCCAAGGCGCGTATTTGTTCCAGCGTTAGCCAATGGGTGGCGGTAATGTCAGGGTCCAGGGCGAGGTCGAGCTGATGCAGAGGCGCGGCAATAAAACCGTGGCTATGAAACGTTCGCCCGTCATCGGTATGAAAAATATATAGCCCAAGATAACCGGTAAGCGACACGCGCCAGGCGGTCTCTTCCTGTACCTCGCGCAGAATGGCTGTGATGGGCCCCTCACCGGGCTCGATATGTCCGGCGGGCTGGTTGAATACGCTATGCGGCCCGCCGCGCTGCTCTTCCACCATTAAGAAATGCTCGCCTCGCTGTATAACACAGGCCGCCGTGCTGTGAATAAGGCTCATGATGGCTTCCTGCGTTTAGCGGCGGGTCGCGCTCGCTGGTCTTGTTTCTGGGCTGTTCGCTTGTTTGCAGCTGTTTTCGCCGGTCGGGGCGCGTGTAGGGTCTCTTTACGCCACTCGCCTGGCGCTAATCCTTCCAATGTCCAGGGCCCAATGGAGGTGCGAATCAAGCGCAGCGTGGGAAAGCCTACGTGAGCAGTCATGCGGCGGACTTGGCGATTACGCCCTTCGCTAATGGTTAGCTCCAGCCAGCTAGTCGATGGGTGGCGCTTGGGGTCGATAGGTGATTGGCGCAAGGCGGTGGTGGGAGGTTCCATCCGGCGAGCTTTGGCTGGCTGGGTCGGCCCATCTTTAAGGGTAATGCCCTGACGCAGCGCCTTGAGGGCCGTGTCATCTATTTGCCCTTCGACCTGCGCCCAGTAGGTTTTGGGCTGTTTGTGGCGTGGATGAGAGATGCGATGAATCAACTCGCCGTCGTCGCTGAGCAGCAGCAGGCCTTCAGAGTCGTAGTCAAGCCGCCCAGCGGGGTAAATGTCTTTGACATCAATATATTGAGCCAGTGTTTGGCGTCCTTCGCGGTCGCTGAACTGGCTTAATACTTGAAACGGCTTATGCAATAAATAGAGGTGGCTCATGACATCTCGTTACTCTTTTTACTTCCTTTGCACACTCGGGACGGAACATGTCGACAATGCGCGCGGCGGGCAGCGCTGGTATACTCCGGCCTAGCTGCTGGGGCGCGCTGGGGGCGTCATCGTGACAAACAGGCTAGAGACCCGGCCATTAGTGAATTCGCGCTCCGCCTAAGATTTCTTGCAATCGTAGTGACAAGAGAGGTTAACGCAAAAATGACCAAAACGCCGAAGATCATCTATACGCTCACCGACGAAGCCCCCGCGCTCGCGACGTACTCCCTGTTGCCGATTATCGATGCCTTTACCGATTCTGCAGGTATTCAGGTAGAGACGCGCGATATTTCGCTGGCCGCTCGGATTATCTCTCAGTTTCCTGATTACCTGAGCGAAGAGCAACAGATCGGCGATCACCTGGCCGAGCTTGGCGAACTGACCAAGACCCCAGAAGCTAATATCATCAAGTTGCCCAATATCAGTGCTTCGCTACCGCAGTTGAAGGCGGTGATTAAAGAGCTGCAGCAGCAGGGCTACAAGCTCCCTGATTACCCGGAAGCCCCCCAGTCTGACGAAGAGAAAGACATCCAAGCGCGCTACGACAAAACCAAAGGCAGTGCCGTTAACCCGGTATTGCGTGAAGGTAACTCTGACCGCCGCGCACCGCTGTCAGTCAAAAATTACGCGCGTAAATACCCGCACCGCATGGGCGAGTGGAGCAGTGACTCCAAGTCCCACGTGGCTCACATGAGTGAAGGCGATTTTTACGACAGTGAGAAGTCGGCGCTGATTGAAAAAGCCACAGACCTCAAAATTGAACTGGTCGCTAACGACGGAAGCACTAACGTACTCAAGCAGAAAACGTCAGTCCTCGAAAACGAAGTCGTTGATGGTGCGGTGATGAGCCGTAATGCGCTACGTCGTTTCGTGGCGGAAGAAGTGGCCGACGCCAAAGCCAAAGACGTACTGTTCTCGCTACATCTTAAAGCGACCATGATGAAGGTCTCTGACCCGATTATGTTCGGCATGGTGGTCAGCGAATTTTATCAGGACGTGCTGAGCAAGCACGCGGATGAGCTCAAGCAGGCGGGTTTTGATCCCAATAACGGTATTGGCGATCTCTACTCGGCGATTAAGTCGCTGCCTGAACAGCGTCAAAGCGAGATTGAAAGTGAAATCCAGGCGCTGTATGCCGAACGCCCGCGTCTGGCGATGGTGAACTCGCATAAAGGTATCACCAACCTGCACGTGCCCAGCGACGTGATCATTGATGCTTCCATGCCGGCCATGATTCGTGACTCAGGCAAGATGTGGGGCGCCGATGACCAACTGCACGACGTCAAAGCGGTGATTCCGGATCGTTGCTACGCCGGCATCTACCAAACCGTGATCGAAGACTGCAAGCAGCACGGCGCTTTTGATCCGACCACCATGGGCAGCGTACCCAACGTTGGCTTAATGGCACAGAAAGCCGAAGAGTACGGCTCTCACGACAAGACCTTCCAGATTCCTAGCGACGGCACCGTGCGCGTCACCGACACCGACGGCAAAGTAGTGCTTGAGCACCGCGTTGAGCAGGGCGACATCTGGCGTATGTGCCAGACCAAAGATGCCCCGATTCGCGACTGGGTGAAGCTGGCGGTGAACCGTGCCCGCGAAAGCAGCACTCCCGCTATCTTCTGGCTGGACGCCCAGCGCGCCCACGATGCCCAGTTGATCAAGAAAGTAGAAAGCTACCTGAAAGAGCACGATACCACTGGCCTGGATATTCGTATTATGGCGCCAGAAGAGGCGATGCGCTTCTCGCTTGAGCGGATTCGCAAAGGTGAAGACACCATCTCCGTCACCGGTAACGTACTGCGCGATTACCTGACCGACCTGTTCCCGATCATGGAGCTGGGCACCAGCGCCAAGATGCTGTCGATCGTACCGTTAATGAACGGCGGTGGCCTGTTCGAGACCGGCGCGGGTGGCTCTGCACCCAAGCACGTTCAACAGCTGTTGGAAGAGAACCACCTGCGTTGGGATTCGCTGGGTGAATTCCTGGCCTTGGCCGCCTCGCTTGAGCACCTGGGCAGTACCTTCGATAACGCACGTGCGAAAATGTTAGCCAAAGCGCTCGACCAGGCTAACGGTAAGTTCCTGGACAGCAACAAATCGCCTTCGCGCAAAGTGGGTGAGCTCGACAATCGCGGTAGTCACTTCTATTTAGCGCTATACTGGGCAGAAGCGTTGGCTGAACAGAATGACGATACCGAGATGAAAGAGCTGTTCGGTCGCTTAACCGAAGCACTGACGGCCAAAGAAGCGACGATTGTCGATGAGCTCAATAGTGTGCAGGGTCAGCCTACCGATATTGGTGGCTACTACCATCCTGACCACGCGCTGACAGACAAAGTAATGCGTCCCAGCCAAACCCTCAATGAGACGTTGACCATCGTCGCCAAGGGCTAATCGCTCCGTCTTCGATTAAGCCTAACCCCCGTCCGCTTGGCGTGCGGGGGTTTTGCATTGCCTTCGCTAATGCATCCTGTGATATTTTAATTTTTCCATGAACCCTTGCTGATCGTTAGCGTCTTATGTACTAGTGAATTCGCCATTGCTGTGAATTAGCTATAGTAAAACGTAGCGATGCTTCTATCGGTCAGTCTTGAGACAAATAATCGTGCTGCTTATGTCCAACCTAGAGAGCTCATACTTGGTCGATCTTCCCGTGTATGCGGGAATGACGCGCCCAAATATGCCCGATGAAGATGGCGATATAGCGGTGCAGCCAGCAGAGCCAGCGCTGGCGCAACCGCCACTTTATAAGGTGGTGCTTCATAACGACGACTACACGCCGATGGAATTCGTCATTGAAGTACTGCAAGGCTTTTTCAACATGGATAGCGAGACCGCCGTTCAGGTGATGCTCGCGGTTCATACCCAGGGTAAGGCCACTTGCGGCGTGTTTACCCGTGATATAGCGGAAACCAAAAGCTATCAGGTAAACGAGTACGCCCGTGAGTGCGAGCATCCGTTGATAAGCGATATTGAGGCCGCCAATTAAAAGCGTTGAGAAATAATTGGCGGAGAGGCTTGCAACCGTGCCATTTGTACCCGATGTTGAGAGAGCCGGTCGATTAAACTGATCCGACGCAAGCCCTAGGTGGCGATACGCCCTAGGTAGTAGCGAAAAGGGGACTGCCATGCTGAGCAAAGAACTTGAAATGACCCTGAACACGGCCTTTACCGTCGCGCGTTCCAAGCGCCACGAGTTCATGACCGTTGAGCACCTGCTGCTAGCGTTGCTGGATAATGCCTCAGCGGTAGACGTACTGAAGGCGTGCGGGGCTAACCTCGATAAGCTGCGGTCCGATCTGCAGGATTTTATCAACTCGACCACCCCGCTGATCCCAGAGGGTCAGGGTGATCGCGAAACACAGCCCACGCTCGGTTTTCAACGCGTTTTACAGCGTGCGGTTTTCCACGTTCAGTCATCTGGTAAAAGTGAAGTTTCCGGCGCGAACGTGCTGGTGGCTATTTTCTCCGAGCAGGAGAGCCAAGCGGTTTACTTCCTTAAGCAGCAAAGCGTGGCCCGCGTTGATGCGGTGAATTATATTGCGCATGGTATCTCTAAAGTAGCTGGCCACGGGCCGTCCCCGTCACCCTCTTCATCAGAAAGTGAAGATGCGGAAGAAGGCAGTAGCGAAGGCGCTGCACACCCGCTTACTGGCTACGCCACCAATCTGAATGAGCAGGCGCGGCTCGGCAAAATCGATCCGTTGATCGGTCGTGATCACGAGTTGGAGCGCGTCGTACAAATCCTGGCGCGTCGTCGCAAAAACAATCCGCTCTTGGTCGGTGAGGCGGGTGTGGGTAAAACCGCGATTGCCGAAGGCTTGGCCAAGCGCATTGTGGAAGAAGATGTACCCGACGTGATTGCCGATGCGGTGGTTTACTCGCTGGATATGGGTGCACTGCTTGCCGGTACGAAATACCGCGGGGATTTTGAAAAGCGCCTCAAGGGCTTGCTGGGTGAGCTTCGTAAACAGCCTAACGCCGTGCTTTTCATTGATGAAATTCATACCGTCATCGGTGCGGGCGCCGCCTCCGGTGGTGTGATGGATGCATCAAACCTGCTCAAGCCGCTGCTCTCTTCGGGTGAGCTGCGCTGCATTGGTTCCACTACTTTTCAAGAGTTCCGGGGCATCTTTGAGAAAGATCGTGCCTTGGCGCGTCGTTTCCAGAAAGTCGACGTGCTGGCGCCCTCTGTTGATGACACCATCAAGATCCTCAAGGGGCTGCGTTCACGCTTTGAAGAGCACCATGAGCTCAAGTACACCGACGGTGCCTTAGAAAGTGCCGCGCGGCTGGCGGATCGCTACATCAATGATCGCTTCCTGCCTGACAAGGCGATTGATGTCATTGACGAGGCGGGGGCGCATCAGCGGCTACTGCCACCGGAAGTTCGAGCTAAAACCATCGACGTGGAGCAAGTGGAAGCCGTCGTCGCCTCCATTGCACGGATCCCGCCGAAGAGCGTTTCAAGCTCCGACCGCAAGCTGCTTGAAAAGCTTGATCGTGACCTGAAAATGCTGGTCTTTGGGCAGGATGAAGCGATCGATAGCCTCTCTGCGGCCATCAAACTGTCCCGTGCGGGGCTTAAATCGCCTGACAAACCGGTGGGTAGCTTCCTATTTGCTGGTCCTACTGGGGTGGGTAAAACCGAAGTAGCCAAGCAGCTCGCCCATATCATGGGTATCGAGCTGGTGCGCTTCGATATGTCCGAGTACATGGAGCGTCACACCGTATCGCGTCTTATCGGTGCGCCTCCCGGTTATGTCGGCTATGACCAGGGCGGCTTGTTAACCGAAGCGGTTACCAAACAGCCTCACTGCGTGTTGCTGCTGGATGAGATCGAGAAAGCGCACCCGGAAGTCTTTAACCTGCTGTTGCAGGTGATGGATCACGGCCGCTTGACGGATAACAACGGTCGCGAAGCCGACTTCCGCCATGTGATCGTCATCATGACGTCCAACGCCGGGGCTGAGCAGGCGTCGCGCCGTTCGATTGGTTTCCAGCACCAAGATCACTCGACCGATGCGATGGAAGTCATCCGGCGTACATTCTCGCCTGAGTTCCGCAACCGCCTGGATGGCATTATACAGTTCCACGCGCTGCCGGTTTCCGTTGTCCGCAACGTGGTCGACAAGTTCTTGATCGAACTGCAGGCGCAGTTGGATGAGAAGCGTGTGCAGCTGGATGTAGACGACATGGCGAGGGATTGGCTGGCCGACAAAGGCTATGATCCGGATATGGGCGCACGCCCCATGGCGCGTCTCATCCAAGAGAAGCTTAAGAAGCCATTAGCCGAGATGATTCTGTTTGGCGAGCTGGCGGATCAGGGTGGCATTGTGCATGTAAGCCTGGAGGAGGGCGAATTACACCTTTCCACCGAGACTGAAATGGCTGATGCGCCCTGAAAAGGGCGCTAAGCAGCGCTACAGCTTGACATTCAAGCACTAGTCATGCCTAAAACGCAGCGCCCTGTCATTGACGGGGCGTTGTCGTTTTTAATGAACAGCCATTGACACTGAACGGCCTGGCGGGAGGGGGCTAGCCGAACGCGTTAACGCTGTAACGACTTAGCGCGAACGGTAAACGATACGGCCTTTAGAAAGATCGTAAGGTGTTAGCTCTACTTTTACCTTGTCGCCGGTCAGAATGCGGATGTAGTTTTTGCGCATCTTGCCAGAGATGTGAGCGGTTACAACGTGGCCGTTCTCCAGCTCAACACGAAACATGGTATTCGGAAGGGTATCGACGATAACGCCTTCCATTTCAATATGATCTTCGCGTGCCATATAGGCATTTCCTCACTTATGAGTTAGTAGTGTTACAATCAGTCAGCATTTGAGTGCCGTTAGGCAGGCGCTCAAGAAACAGCGCTATATTGTGCCGTAAGCCTGCCGTCAAGGCAAAAAAGCTTACTCGTTTAGCGGATTAACTGCCGCCAGTGGCGCCCATCGAGTATTTCCAGCGGTGCAAAAGCCTGTTTGTAGCGCATCTTACGGCACTCTTCGATCCAATACCCTAAATATAGGTGTGGGAGCGCTTTTTCTCGGCTGAGCTCAATCAGCTGAAGAATAGCAAAAGTGCCTAATGAGCGCTTATCCAGCGCTTCGCTCACGGCAAAAAAGGTGTAAATGGCCGAGAGGCCATGCTCCAGTTGATCAAAGGCGGTGACACCGATCAGCTCGTCATGGAGATATATCTCCATGAGATGGGCGTAGGGCTCATCAAGGGTGAGGAAGGTACGGTACTGCTCCCGGCTGGGTGGAAACATATCGCCGTCAGCGTGACGTTGACGAATATAATCCGCATACAAGTCATAGTGGCTTGAAGCATAGTAAGCGGGCATGACGCGAATGGTAAGATCTGCATTACGCCGCCAAATTTTTCGCTGTGTGCGATTAGGCTCGAATGTTTCAACCGGAATGCGTACCGACCGACAGGCGTTGCAGCCTTCGCAGTGGGGGCGGTAAAGATGGCGCCCGCTACGTCGAAACCCAAGCAGTGCCAGTGAGTCATAGACCCCAGGCACGGGTGACTCCTGCGGGTCGAGAAATAGCGTTGTCGCTTCTTTGCCTGGCAGATAGCTGCAGGCATGAGGAACGGTAAGGAAGAAGCGTAAATCCCGCACCGGGCGACGCGGAGTGTTACTACTCACGGCTTGCCTCCTGGGTGAAGCATAATGGGTTCATCTCTTATACGTTAGCCTCGGTGGCAATTGCTTTTAGCCACGGCGATGGAGGAACGATCGGCGTCTCATCGGGTGATGAGGGTAACGTAAACGCCTTACTGGGTAACCAGTTATTAAGATAGTTGATGAATGCTTCGCGAGCGACTGTAATAGCGCCCAGGCTGGCCAAGTGAGGCGTGTGCATTTGGCAGTCGATCAGCTTACCGTCATGCTCGCGCATGGCTCTCGCTAGATGGGCGAGGGCGACTTTAGAAGCATCAGGTGTGCGGGAAAACATGGATTCGCCAAAAAACATTGGCCCCATGGCAATGCCGTACAGGCCGCCCACTAACTGGCCGCCTTGGTGGACTTCAATACTATGGGCAATGCCGAGGGCATGTAGCTGACCGTAGGCGGCACGCATCTCGTTGGTGATCCAGGTGCCGCCTAATTCGTCTCGCGGAGCGGCACAGGCGTGAATAACCTGATCGAAGTGTTGATCCAGGGTGATATGGAAGCCACCATGGCGCAACCGTTTGGTGAGGCTCCGGCGCTGCTTAAATTGCTCGGGTAGGAGTATCATGCGCGGGTCTGGGCTCCACCACAAAATGGGGTCGTCATCGCTAAACCATGGAAATATTCCCTGCCGGTAAGCGTCTACTAGCCAAATGGGTGAAAGCTGCCCACCGGCCGCCAGCAGCCCGTTGGGTGAATCGAGGGCCGTCGATATGGCGGGAAAATTAGGGTATGGCGAGGAAAGCCAAGGCAGCATTAAGTGCTCCTATTGCTAGGGTCGTGAACGACGAACGTTCGTGTACGGCATAGATTCTTGTACGACATGTGTTCTTTACAACGTTCTTCTGCTGAATGCTTAGCAAGAGGCTCTGTGACGGCGGAAGGATGCTCGGTATCATGCAAACTCGCAAGTGGATTAAAGACGCCATTTAGGTGTAAAGGGAGAGTCGCTTGAAAGTGAATAAAGCAGTTAACAAGCGAACGCAGCGTAGCGCGCGTCAAACACCAGCATCGGCTTCTTCTGCGCGTGTTAACGCTGCAAAAGATAAGGCTCGCCGTTTTGGCCTGCGCTTACAAGGCTCTGTGCGCGAAGGTGTCGTGGTGATACTGCTCGCATTGTGTGTATTTTTATTATTAGCACTGTTTAGTTACCACCCCGCCGACCCAGGCTGGTCTTATCAGGGGGCCGAAACGGATGTGCGCAACTGGATGGGGCAGGTGGGGGCATGGTTAGCCGATGTTCTTTATTCATTGCTTGGTGCCAGTGCCTTATGGTGGCCGGGCATGTTTGGTTTTGCCGCCTGGTGGTTGATTCGCTCTCGCCAGGTGCGTTTTGAACTCGATCCGGTGGCGATTGCCGTACACGCAGGTGGATTGGTGTTGCTGATTTTCGGCACCACCATGCTCGGGGCGCTGCATTTTTACCACCCAGATAGCATGCTGCCCTACGCCTCTGGCGGTATCTTGGGCGAGGGCTTGGTCGGCGCATTGAGGCCGCTCGTTGGCAGTGGCGGGGTTGGTTTGATAGCGGCTGCGCTCATTTTAAGCGGCTTTCCGCTGTTCAGCGGTATGTCGTGGCTACAGGTGGCGGATGAACTCGGTAAGCGGATCTGCCGCTTGGGTGGTTGGCTATCAGCTCGACGGCAAGCTCGCCGTATGCGTGCGGCGCAGCGCGCGGCGGCTAAACCCGCACCGACGCCTAAGTCTAAAGCAGAGCCCAACCAGGCAGCCGAGTCAAACGCAACACTGAAAGATAAACAGCCTGCTGAGGTTAAGCCCACGGCTGAGCCGGTCGGTAAAAGTGCCGCTGGCCGTGAACGGCGTGAGCCAGGTTTCTCCATGCCGCTGGATAGCGGCGACACTGACGCTGCCGCCGCTTCTGCACCTAGCCGTGACACGACAGACACCTCCATTCCTTGGGAAGCGGCCGCGTTTTCCAGCAATAAGCATGTGCCTGCTAAAAGCCCCGCGCCTGACGGTGAGCCTTCGATAGAAGCGCCGACCAAATCACCAGTGACGCCAGCCCATCAAGCGGAACAAAAGGCTGAAAGCGCAGCGCCGCCTGCGCCGCGGGAAAATGCGTTCGTACAACCAAGCACGTCGGCGGTAGCGTCTGAGCCTGATGATGCGCCCCAGGAAAAAGCCAGTGCTTTCCCATTGCGTGCGTCGCGCCAGGAAGAGACGACCGAGCCCGCCAGCCAGCACTATTTCGTCAACGATGAAACCGCTGTTAAACAGCATAGTGAGCCATCACTCACCGCTGAGCCAGCGTACACTCCTGAGCCATCGCATTCTGCTGAACCATCACACACAGATGAAATAGCAAAAGCAGAAACGAGCACTCATCGTAGTGATGTTACGGAGCAGACCCCCGTGCACGTTTTTGAGCCCGAGCCTGCCCGTAAACCTGAGCGTGTGGCAGAGGTCGTGCCAGAGCCCGTTTGGGACGACGAAGAGATGGACGACGAAGCGCTGTACCCGGCAGAGCCGCAAGCCGAAACCGTACCAGGGGCTGCTTATTCATCATCTAGACAGTCATCACCTACGACGCCTACGCCAACTGCGCGTCGTGAGCCTACCTTCGCCCCCGATGAGAGTGCGCCAGAAGCGGATGAAGGCCCAGCGCTTTGGACCGTGGAACATTTACAGAGTCAACGGCCTGCCTTTGAAACCATGGACGAGCCAGAAGGCGAGGTGCCGAGCCTGCAACTGCTGACACCGGCAGAGCCGCATCAGCCGAACTATACCGAAGAGCAACTGGCCGATATGGCGGAGCTGCTCGAAGTACGGCTGCGCGAGTACGGCGTTAAGGCGGAAGTCGTCGATACCTGGCCTGGGCCGGTAATTACACGCTTTGAGATCAAGCCCGCGGCGGGCGTGAAGGTCTCCAAAATCAGCAACCTTGCCAAAGATTTGGCGCGCTCCTTGATGGTCAAGAGCGTGCGGGTGGTCGAGGTGATTCCGGGCCGGCCAACAGTAGGCATTGAAATACCTAACCCCAACCGCGCCATGATCCGGCTACGCGAAGTCATCGACTCTGACCGTTACCAGCAGGAAACCTCGCCGCTGACCATGGCGCTGGGGCAAGATATTGGCGGTAGCCCGGTGGTGGCCAACCTGGGCAAGATGCCGCACCTATTGGTCGCGGGTACGACAGGTTCGGGTAAGTCGGTGGGTGTTAACGCCATGCTGATCTCGATGCTGCTCAAGGCGAAGCCCAGCGAGCTGAAGCTGATCATGGTCGACCCTAAAATGCTGGAGCTGTCGGTCTACGACGGCATTCCCCATTTGCTGGCACCGGTGGTCACCGATATGAAAGAGGCGGCCAACAGCCTGCGCTGGTGTGTGGCTGAAATGGAGCGCCGCTATAAGCTAATGGCGGCCATGGGGGTGCGTAATATTGCAGGTTTTAATGGCCGTTTGGATGAAGCCGAACGCGCCGGTGCGCAAGTGGCAGACCCGCTTTGGGAGCCGCAACCCTGGGAAGTACATCAACCGCACCCCGTGTTGAAAAAACTGCCCTACATCGTTGTGGTGATCGACGAATTTGCCGACATGTTCATGATCGTCGGTAAGAAGGTCGAAGAGCTGATTGCCCGTTTGGCGCAAAAAGCACGTGCCGCCGGTATCCATCTGATTCTAGCGACGCAGCGCCCCTCGGTGGATGTGGTGACGGGTCTGATCAAGGCCAATATTCCTTCGCGAATGGCCTTCCAGGTGTCATCGCGCATCGATTCGCGCACCATTCTTGACCAGGGCGGCGCGGAAAGCCTGCTTGGGCACGGTGATATGCTCTATCTGCCCGCCGGTTCCGGGCCGCCTAACCGCATCCACGGTGCCTTTGTGGATGATGACGAAGTACACCGGGTGGTCGATGACTGGAAGCGCCGTGGCGCCCCGGAATATATCGAGGAGATCCTTTCTGGGGGCGTCTCCGCGGATGCCTTGACCGGTCTTGAAGCGGAAGGGGGCGATGGCGACGATGCCGAGCAGGACGCGCTTTACGATGAGGCCGTCCAGTTTGTCACTGAAACGCGTAAAGCGTCGATTTCTGCCGTTCAGCGGCGCTTTAAAATTGGCTATAACCGGGCGGCGCGCTTAGTAGAAGCCATGGAAGGCGCCGGTGTGGTGACATCCATGGGCTCTAATGGCGCACGCGAAGTGCTGGCGCCGCCCCCGGTGGGCCACTAGGTCAAAAAGCCACAATTATGCAATAAGCGTGAAAATAGCGCCGCTGGTGAAACCCTGCGGCGCTTTTCACGTCTTACAACACATGGACGGTTACGCCGACCTCACTGCTTGATTATTGAGCAACCGTTTTGAGCAATCATTCGTTAGCAACGGTTGCCTAGGGAGATCACATGCGCGATACGCAATCAAAACGAACTTCATCGCTGGGTGCTTCACCCCTGGCATTGGCAGCAAGCGCCTTGGGTCTAACCTTCGGTGCCCCCGCATGGGCGGATGATGCAGCCGAGCGTTTGACCGAGCGGCTGGATCCACTCGAGCGTTATCAGGCGTCTTTTGACCAGCAGATTCTCGATGGCAGCGGCGAGCGACTACAGAGCGCACGCGGCGAAATGTGGTTGTCACGCCCGGGTATGCTGCGTTGGGAAGTCGAAGCGCCGTACTCGCAAACCGTGGTTTCCGATGGCGACGATGTCTACATGTATGACCCTGATCTTGAACAAGTCACCGTTCAGGAAATGGATGATCGCGTCACCCATACCCCCGCGCTGCTGCTCTCGGGAAGCGTGGACGATTTAACCGAAAGCTATGAGGTCTTTTACGAGCAGGACGGGGGGGAAGATGTGTTTACCCTGGTACCTATCTCTGCCGATACGCTGTTCGAAGAGTTAAGTATGGTATTCGATGCCGACACGCTAACTGAGCTGTGGATGATGGACAGCACCGGCCAGCGCACCGCGATTACCTTTAGCAATATCACTCTCAATGGCGAGATCGCCTCGGATATGTTTGACTTCGAAATTCCCGAAGGCACGGATGTGATCCGCGAAGAGCTCTAAGAAGAGCTCTAAGAAGAGCTCTAAGAAAGAAGGAGCTTTAAGAAAGCGCTTCAAGCTAGCGTTGTCTGCACAAGCCAGAGAGTAAACCGTCAGGCGCCTTAGGGCGCCTGATCTGCTTCTTGGTCACGATTTTCCCGCCATGCCATGATTTCGCTAAAGCGTTTCTCTTGACCGAAAGGGCTCGGCTTAAAGAAAATGGCTTTAGGCAGCTCGTCAGGCCAGCAATCGTGGGCGCTACCCGCCGGGTAACCATCGGGTTCATTGTGGGCATAGCGGTATCCTTCACCATGGCCCAGTTGCTCCATCAGCTTGGTGGGTGCATTGCGCAGATAGGTCGGCACTTCCACTTGAGGTTGCTGGCTTACATACTGCTTGGCCTCACTCCAGGCACGATCAATGCGGTTGCTTTTAGGCGCCACCGCCAAGTGAATGGCTGCATGGGCTATCGCCCGCTGGCCTTCGTAATCTCCCAGGCGCAGGTAGGCGTCCCAGGCGGCAATAACTAGCGGCAGGGCGCGCGGGTCGGCATTGCCGACATCCTCTGAGGCAATGGCCGTCAGTCTGCGCACCACGTCCAGCGGGTCGCCGCCACCCTGCATGAAGCGCGCCATATACAGCAGCGCGGCATTAGGGCGTGATGAACGAATGGATTTGTGAATCGCCGAGAGCAGGTCGTAGTAGGCGTCGCCCTGCTTATCGAAGGCACTGGCCTGGTGGCCAATCACATCCGCCAGTACGTCCTTATGGAGCACTTCGCGGCCCGCTTCCTGGGTGGCGAAATCACATGCCGTTTCTAAAAGCCCCAGCGCCCGACGGGCATCACCGGCGCTGGCGTGGGCTAGCGCGCTCAACACTTCATCATCGACGACAATATCGCGTTTGCCGAGGCCGCGCTCCACGTCGTTAAGCGCTTGGCGCATTACCGTGATGAGCTCTTCTTGGGTCAGTGATTTCAACACATAAACTCGCGCGCGGGAGAGCAGCGCCGAATTGACCTCGAACGAGGGGTTTTCGGTGGTGGCGCCAATTAGCGTCAGCAGGCCCGACTCCACGTGGGGAAGCAGGGCATCCTGCTGGCTCTTGTTGAGGCGGTGAATCTCATCCAGGAAAAGGATCACCGTCGATGACATTTGTTGGGCTCGCTCCACCACGGCGCGAATCTCTTTTACCCCGGCCATCACCGCGCTAAGGCGCTCTAAATGGGCGTCGGAAGCCCGCGCCAAGAGCTCCGCTAGCGTGGTTTTACCCACGCCCGGCGGCCCCCACAAAATCATCGAACGCACGAGGCCTGATTCCGCCATCCGGCGCAGCGGCTTGTCTGGCCCCACTAACGCCTGCTGGCCTACGTAATCGTCCAGCTGGCGTGGGCGCATGCGAAAGGCGAGTGGGGCGTCTTCAGAAGGTGCTGCGTGGGCGCTATCAAAAAGATCCATGGAAACTTCCGTTGTCATTCGTCACGTAGAACTACTTATTAGCAACAAGTGTCTGTGGTAAAGCGCGGCTTGTCGAACTACCTTTGGCGTAACCTAACAGAAAGATGCACTTGCTAGGATAGCGCCATAGAGGCATTGTTAATGATAACCCCTGTTAGTTAGTTGCTATGCCCCTATGATTGCGTGCCGTTAGCTCTTAGCGTGACGGCAGGCATGACACGATAAAGGAGACGGCTCCATGCTAAACCAACTGCGTCTAGATCATGCCAATATGGCCCGTATGCTTCATGTGCTGCAGCTGAAGCAAAAAACGCTTGCCCAGGGAGAACGGCCCAATTTCAAGCTAATGCGTGAAGTGGTCGATTACATCCTGTCCTACATGGATGGTTTTGCTACCCCGCTGGAAAGGGTGTGCGTTGAGCGACTACAGGCTAAAGCGCCCGACAACGGTGCACTGACCGAGAAGATGGCCAGTGAGTATCGTGAGTTAAAACCCCGCTTGCAGCGTCTATCCAGCGATATCGACATGATCCTGATGGACAACGTCATGCCAATGGATCGTTTTGCCGAAGACCTTAAAGACTATCTAGAGGCGCACAGGGCCTACCTGCGTCACGAACGCGAGGGCCTGTTCCCCCTGATCGACGAACACTTTAGCCAGGAAGATATGGACGAGTTGCGTTCAGCGCTTCCTGCTGGCGCCGAACAGGAGCTAGAACGCCTGCAACAAGCCTACCCTGAACTCTATGCAGAACTGCGCGGGGCGGATGTACCTGCGGTATAGCCACCAATACGGCATTAACCTGGGTCGACGAGCAACAAATTAACAGGCGGGGCATGCTAAACTGGCAGCCCCGTTTTTAGTGAGCAACCGTTCAACCATCGACCAGCTCGGCGCTGAGGAATGAAGCAGGATAGTGATGCGAAGAGAATCATGAAGGGCCCCGTATTAATTTTTGATTCCGGTGTCGGCGGTCTGTCGGTAGCGCATTCGCTGCGCCAACACTACCCCGATGTAGCCATGTGCTACGCCTGTGATAATGCCTGGCTGCCGTATGGGCTGCGCGAAGATTCCGCCCTAACCGAGCGCATCGTGTCGGTCTGTAAAGCCGCGGTAGCTGCTTGCCAGCCTAGCGTGCTGGTGGTTGCCTGTAACACCGCCAGTACGCTGGCGTTGGAGCAACTACGCCAGCAGTTAATGATTCCCGTGGTAGGCACCGTGCCTGCTATCAAGCCTGCTGCCGCACTGAGCCAAACGCGTCACATCGGCTTATTGGCCACCAAGGCCACCGTGGGGCGGCCCTATACCCAGCGCTTGATTGATAGCTTTGCCAGTGACTGCGTCATTACCCGCGTGGCGGCCGATGCCTTGGTGGTAGAGGCAGAGGCCTATTTGGCTGGCATCACGCCCAACGTAGAGCGTATGCAGTCGGCATTGGCGCCGTTATGGCAAGCCGTCACCGCGCCAACCGTGTCTCCCAAGTTGGACACCGTGGTTCTCGGCTGTACCCATTTTCCGTTGCTTAAACCGTGGTTAAGCGAGCTTGCTCCAGCGCCTTTGCATTGGATTGATTCTGGTGACGCGATCGCACGGCGGGTGGCTCAGGTGGTGGATGCGCTCGCCAGTGAACACCAAGATGGCCGCTGTTGGACCACGGCACCCGCGGTAAACTTAACCGCTGGTTTAGCGCGCTATGGATTTAACGCCCCGCAGCTATTGTCCGTGAGTTAATGCATCCTGTTTACCCGCTACTGTTTTCGAAGCTCTATTTTCAAAGCGCAATTTTCAAAACCCTATTTTCAAAACCGAATTATTGAAACCGTATTTTTGAATCCCTATTTCTGAATTTATTCAAGAGGAGCAGCCTTGGCTATCCCCGTCGTAGAACCTGAACGTTATGCCGAGCAGCTAGCCGCCAAGCGCGACTATCTTGAGACGACCTTTGCGCCTTTCCAGCCACCGGCACTAGAAGTGTTTGAATCACCGCCGGGCTACTATCGCCAGCGCTGTGAATTTCGCATTTGGCATGAAGAGAACGATCTCTTCTATGCCATGTTTGAAGTCGATCCTGAGAATCCAAAAAATAAGCGCGTCATTCGCTTAGATCAGTACGCTGTCGCCAGTGAGCGAATCAATCAGCTCATGCCACAGCTGCGTGAGGCCTGTCTGGCGTCTGACGAGCTGCGTCGCAAGCTGTTTCAGGTGGAGTTTTTAACCACGCTCTCCGGCGAGGCGCTGGTCACGCTGATTTATCATCGGCCCTTAGGCGATGAATGGGAGCGCGAAGCACGAGCGCTGGAAGCTGAACTCGGCATCATGATCATTGGCCGCTCCCGCAAACAGCGCATCGTGCTGACCCGTGATCACGTCTGGGAGCGCCTAGAGGTGGATGGTCGCGCGTTGCACTATCAGCAGGTCGAAAACAGCTTCACCCAGCCCAATGCGCATATCTGCCAAAAAATGCTCAGCTGGGCGCGTGAAGTCACCGTTGGCCAGCCAGAGGACGATGCAAAGAAAGATTTGGTCGAGCTTTATTGCGGAAACGGCAATTTTACCATTGCGCTCGCCGAGAATTTCCGTCGCGTCCTCGCCACCGAAATTTCCCGCACATCGGTCGCCAGTGCCAACGTCAATCTGGAAGCCAATGGTGTTACCAACGCGCAAATTGGTCGCATGTCAGCAGAAGAGTTTTCACAAGCGCTGAAGGGCGAAAAGGCCGGGCGTCGCGTGGCAGAAATGGGGTTGGAGGAGTACGATTTTTCCACCGTACTGGTCGACCCGCCCCGCGCTGGGCTAGATGAGCAGAGCTGTGAACAGCTCAGCGAGTACGCTCAGATCGTCTATATTTCATGCAACCCGGCCACATTGGCTGAAAACTTGACCATACTGACCACTACCCATCGCATTGAGCGCTTTGCGCTATTTGACCAGTTCCCGTTTACCGATCACTGTGAGTGCGGGGTATTGTTAACGCGGCGAGATAGTTAATTAGGTTGAATGTGCTAACGCCCTAATGCGTAAACGGTATGCGCCATGAACAACATGTCATGTGATTAGGGACGCGACGATAGGTAGCGTAAGCTAGACGCTATGTTGGCCTAAAGGCCTATTGTCCTTCGTTTTTTGGCCGATCAATGGCCCAGGCAGTCGAGGTGATGGATGCACTACGTTGCGATTGAAGAGAGTCGTCAGGATCTTTTGAAGCAGTTGCAAGAGCGATTATATGCGCGCTTGGAGCCTGCTCGAGCTGCGACCATTGACGCCTTTGCTCGACACTTTTACGCCACCGTGCCGGTGGAAGATCTTGTCGATCGTCGCCTGGACGATCTGTATGGGGCTACGCTTTCGATTTGGCAGTTTTTGCAGCACCATGATCCTAAAAGCCCCAAAGTGCGCGTCTTTAACCCGGATTTTGAAGAGCATGGCTGGCAGTCAACGCATACCTTTGTCGCCGTGTTGCATGAAGATATGCCGTTTTTGGTCGACTCGGTGCGTATCGAGCTCAACCGCCGCGGCTTGACGGTACACGCGATTCAAAACGCGGTACTGGCCGTCGCCCGAGATGACCGCCATCAGTTACAGACCCAAACCTCACCTCGCGATGAGAACGCGCCTGACGCACGTGAGTCCTTGATTGTTATTGAAGTCGACCGACATACCGATGAGGCGTTGCTTGCAAAAATCGAAAGCAACCTCAACGACGTGCTGCGCGATGTGCGCACCGCCGTGGGTGATTACGACGCCATGTGTTCGCAAATCACTGCCTCCATTCAAGAACTGGAAAAGAGCTGCCCGCCGCAGATCGATCCCGATGACCACGAAGAGGCAATTGCCTTTCTAGAGTGGTTGCTGAAAGATAATTTCACCTTCTTGGGTTACGACGAGTATTTGCTCGAAAGCGGCGAATTGAAGCGCGATGCAGATAGCGTTCTGGGCGTTTTCCGCCTGGAACAACCGCGCTACTGCGAACGTATCCGTACCGAAGAGGGCGTCGACGAGCACAACGACTATGTGCTGGTGCCGCAACTGCTCTCGTTTGCCAAGAGTGCTCACCACTCACGGGTGCATCGTCCTACGTACCCAGACTACATCACCGTTGATCGCTACGATGACGACGGCAATGTGATCGGCGAACGACGCTTCTTTGGTCTGTTCACCTCAACGGTGTATAACGAATCTCCGCGTAATATTCCGCTGCTGCGCCGTAAGCTAAAAGCGGTGATGGATATTGCCGGGTTCAACCCCCAGGGCCATAACGGCAAGCAGCTGCTCCAGGTGTTGGAAGTCTACCCCCGCGATGACTTGTTCCAAATCGACACCGAATCGTTGGCCAGTACTTCCCTGGGCATTCTCAATATCCGTGAGCGCCGCCAGGTGCGTCTGTTTATCCGCGCCGATATCAGCGGCAAGTTCTACTCCTGCTTGGTGTTTGTACCGCGTGACGTATTCTCGACGGATCTGCGTCAGCGAATTCAGAACGTATTATGCGATGAACTGGATGCCCACTTTGGCGACTTCAATACCTACTTATCCGAGTCGGTACTGGCGCGCATTCAGTTGATTCTGCGTTTCAACGGCGATGCGCCCAGTGAATACGATCTCAAGCGCCTGGAGAGCAAAGTGGCGCGGCTGGCGCGTAGCTGGCGCGACGAGCTACACAACGCCATGGTGGAAGGGTTCGGCGAAGAGCGTGCCAACAGCCTCATGGATCACTTCCGCGAAGCATTCTCAGCCAGCTACCGTGAAGACTTCTCGGCACGCACCGCCGTGTTCGATGTGCAGCATCTCTTGACCCTGAACAACGGCGACGATTTATCGCTGTCGCTCTATCGCCCGCTGGAAGAGCAGGGCGGGGGTGTTAACCTAAAGCTGTTCCATCGCGAATCGCAAATTCCGCTCTCTGATGTGCTGCCGATGATGGAAAACCTCGGCCTGCGCGTGATTGGCGAGCGCCCTTACGATATCAACGCCCCTGAACAGCGCTACTGGATTCACGATTTTGAACTAGAGCACAGCGGTGCGGATGTCAGCCTGGGCGATATGCGTGACGTGTTTACAGAGGCGTTCAAGCGTATCTGGTCCGGCGAAGCCGACAACGATGCCTTCAACCGCTTGATTATCGGCGCCGGGCTGGACTGGCGTGAAGTCGCCATGCTGCGTGGCTATGCGCGCTATTTGAAGCAGATACGCTTTGGCATGTCCCAGGACTATATTGCCGCGACGCTGGCCAACTACCCGGCCATCACGCGCGAGCTGGTCGAACTATTCCGTCTTCAATTTGATCCTGAGCAGCAGGATCATGCCACTGATGAATGTGTCGCCAGCTTGAATGAGCGCCTTGAAGGCGTGGCCAGTCTTAACGATGACCAGCTGCTGCGCCGCTTTATGGAGCTGATTCTCGCTACGCTGCGTACCAACTATTACCAGCTCGTCGAGGGCGGGCGCTTTAAAGACTATATCGCTTACAAACTCGAGCCCTCCAAAGTGACCGGCATGCCCAAGCCGCGCCCGATGTTCGAGATTTTCGTCTGCTCGCCGCGGGTGGAAGGTGTTCACCTGCGTGGCGGCAAAGTCGCTCGCGGTGGTCTGCGCTGGTCGGATCGCTTTGAAGATTACCGCACCGAAGTGTTGGGCCTGGTAAAAGCGCAACAAGTAAAAAATGCCGTTATTGTGCCGGTGGGGGCAAAAGGCGGTTTCGTGTGCAAGCGCATGCCGGAAAACGCCAGCCGCGATGTCGTTCAGAAAGAGGGTATCGCCTGTTACCAAATCTTTATCCGCGCGCTGCTGGATGTTACCGACAACTTGGTGGGTAGCGATGTGGTGCCGCCGGAAAACGTTGTTCGCCACGATGAAGATGACGCCTATTTGGTAGTGGCTGCCGACAAAGGCACGGCGACCTTCTCGGACATCGCCAACGAGATTTCCCTAGAGTATGGCCACTGGCTGGGTGATGCTTTTGCCTCCGGCGGTGCCAACGGCTATGACCACAAGAAAATGGGCATCACCGCCCGCGGTGCTTGGGAATCGGTTAAGCGCCACTTCAAGAATCTGGATGTGGATACCCAGCGCGATCTGTTCAGCGTGGTCGGGATTGGTGACATGGCCGGCGATGTGTTCGGTAACGGCATGCTGCTCTCCGACAAGATCCAACTAGTCGGCGCCTTCAACCACCTGCACATCTTTGTTGATCCTAATCCGGATGCAGAAGCATCGTTTGCCGAGCGCAATCGGTTGTTCGCACTGCCACGCTCCAGCTGGGAAGACTACAGCCAGGAATTGATCTCTGCAGGCGGCGGCATCTTTAGTCGCAGTGCTAAGTCAATCACCATCACCCCGGAAATGCAGCAGGTGTTTGGCATTCAGGAGTCACGCCTGTCGCCTAACGAATTGATCCGCGCGATGCTCAAATCCAAAGTGGATTTGATCTGGAACGGCGGTATCGGTACCTATGTGAAAGGCTCCGATGAAACCGATGCGGATGTCGGTGACAAAGCCAATGACACCCTGCGTATCAATGGCAACGATCTGAACTGCCGCGTAGTGGGTGAGGGCGGTAACCTCGGTTTGACCCAGCGTGGCCGTATGGAAGCCGCCGCCAAAGGCGTGCGCGTCTATACGGACTTCATTGACAACGCGGGCGGGGTGAACTGCTCTGACCACGAGGTCAATATCAAGATATTGATCGATGAAGTCGTCAAACGCGGTGACATGACCGATAAACAGCGTAATCAGCTGCTGGCGGAAATGACCGATGAAGTGTCAGAGCTGGTGATTCTGGATAATTACCGCCAAAGCCAGGCGCTGGATCTATCGGCGATCCTCTCCGACCAATCGATGGGTCCCTACCGTCGCTTTATCAGCGAGTTGGAAGCCACCGGGCAGATTGATCGTGAGCTGGAGTTCCTGCCCACCGATGAGGTGCTAAAAGAGCGCGCCAGTAATGACCAAGGGATGCGCTTGCCTGAGCTGTCGGTTCTGATCTCCTACGCCAAAAGTACCTTGAAAGGCGACTTGATTACCTCGGACGTACCTGACGATCAGTATATTCACCGCCACCTGGAACGCCTGTTCCCCTCGGTGCTGGTGGAACGCTTTAAAGATGAAATGTACGAACACCGTCTGAAGCGTGAAATCGTCGCGACCCAGGTGGCTAACGATCTGGTCGATCATATGGGTATCGTCTTTGTACGCCGCCTGATGGACTCCACCGGCGCGGGGCGCGCCGATATCGCCCGCGCCTATATCGTGGCCCGTGACAGCTTTAATCTGCCTGGGCTGTGGGCGCAAATCGAAGCCCTCGATAACCAAGTGCCCAACCGCATTCAGTATTCGATGATGCTCGATCTGATGCGCTTGATCCGCCGTGCCACGCGCTGGTTCGTGCGTCAGCATTTAGGGCTCTCTACGCAGGATACCATTGAGTATTTTGCTCCCCGCCTGGCCCAGCTGCAGGAAGGCATTGGTGAGCTGCTCAGTGGCGAAGAACTGAGCGCCTGGAACACTCGCCGTGATGAGCTATTGGAGGCCGGTGTGCCGGATGCTCTCGCCTCTACCGTGGCGGCGTCATCGAGCCTCTATGCGGGGCTGGGTATTATCCAGGCCGCGCGCCTGACCAATGAGAAACCGCAGCGGGTGGCGGAAGTGCTCTACGAAATTGGCAGCCGTCTGGAACTACCCTGGATGATCCAACAGGTAACCCAACTGGAAGTGCGTGATGCTTGGCAGGCTCAAGCGCGGGAAACCTTTCGCGACGACATCGAACGCCAGCAGTTGGCGTTGACCACCAGCGTGCTGAAGCTCGATGCGGGAAGCCGCGATACCCAAGAGCGGGTGGCACAATGGTTGGATCAGCACGCCGATCTGCATCGCCGCTGGTGCCGTTTGATTGAAGAGGTGCGCGGTGGCAGTGAAGGCGGCTTCGCCCTCTTCGCCGTAGCAGTACGCGAACTGGTGGATCTGGCGGAAAGCGATAGCGAAGCTTAGAGGGCTCTGGTCCACTAAACTCAAGCGTGAACGCTTAGTTAAAGCGCGCTCTGGTTCTCCACCAGAGCGCGCTTTATTGCGTTATACTAGGGCCCGTTTTCAGCCCCCGCTTCAAGAGACCCACTATGTACAACCTCGCCCGCTCGCTGTTCTTTCGCGTTGACCCAGAAACCTCTCACGGTATGGCGTTGGGTGCGTTGGAGGTACTACATCGGGTAGGGGGCGTTGCGCGGCTGTTTGGCCGTCGGGTGGATGATCCGATTGAATTGATGGGGCTGCGATTTGCCAATCGAGTGGGGTTGGCGGCCGGGCTGGACAAAAATGCCGATCATCTAGACGCCTTGGGCGCGCTGGGGTTTGGCTTTGTGGAAGTGGGCACCGTGACGCCCAAAGCTCAACCCGGTAACCCAAAGCCTAGGCTGTTCCGCTTAGCGCAGCATGAGGCGATCATCAACCGCTTTGGTTTTAATAACAAAGGCGTTGAACATCTGATTGCTCAGGTCAAGCAGCGCCACTACGACGGCATTGTGGGCATCAATATTGGTAAGAACCTGACGACGCCGGTAGAGCAGGCGCTGGATGATTATCTGGTGTGCTTGGACGCTGTGCATCCATACGCCGATTACGTTGCGGTTAATGTCTCCTCGCCGAATACGCCTGGGCTACGTACCCTACAATTTGGCGAGCAACTCGACGCGCTGTTGGGGCCTATTCGAACGCGGGCCAGTGAATTGAATCACCAGTCGGGGCGCAGTGTCCCGTTGCTGATTAAAATTGCCCCAGACATGAGCGAAGAAGAGGTCGCGCTGATGGCGGAAAGTATTGCTCGCAATGCCCTTGATGGCGTGATTGCGACCAATACCACCGTTTCACGCGCAGGGATGGAAGGCGAACCGCAAGCGGAAGAGGCAGGTGGGCTTTCGGGCAAGCCGGTCTTCGAGGCATCCAACCGGGTGATTCGTCAATTGCGTGAGCATCTTCCCCAACTGCCCATTATTGGTGTCGGCGGGATCGATAGCGCGGCGGCCGCCCAGGCAAAAATCGCCGCCGGGGCGGACTTGGTGCAGCTCTATTCGGGATTGATTTATCAAGGACCGCGGTTGGTCGGCGAATGCGCTCGTGCATTGCAAGGGCAGAAAACGGTACGTTAGCCGCAGGGGTACTTGGCGCTAAGCAGGGTCGCTTGGCGCTAAAAAGCCCACTGTGAAAGTGGGCTCAGTTAAAATCTGTCGTTTAAACATTACCCTTCATTGTGTCATCAGAAGGTATAAGTAAACATCAGAAGGTATAAGACGTTACGTCATGACCATGGGGTTTTTATGGATACCGGAAATGCCGGTCATCCCGTCCCACTGGTCGCCGCGACCTTCACGCCAACCGCTCATCCAGTATTCGCGTAAATTAATATCTTGACTCGGGCAGTCGTCACGAGAACGACCCGATACACCCGCTTTGTAGCCGTGGACATAAGCCCGCTGGAAGCGATCACGTTTTTGCCGTTTCATTGGCTAACCTCTTTTCACGAAAGCCTTTGATAAGAAATAGGATGTTATTAACAAAATTTATCAATAACAGCCGCTATTCCGAGAACTTGCTTCAAGAGCGAGATGCCGCTTCAACCTAGACGTCAGGCGCTCACGGGCTGAACGAGCCGAGCGGCCATCTCTAGCAAAGAACACTTACAAGCCATAGGCCAAGTCTTAGACTGACCCTGACAAGCAACGCATGCGTTTTTCAGTAGCTACTCTCTTATTGTTAGACCATGATGGGGTCATCTGTCGACTATCAAATTGTCATAAAACGTAAACTCATTTGCTATATACAGGGATATCGCGCCTTTACGCGCCGCTATTATCATGACCGAGTCGAACCAAACCGCTGCCCTGAACTTGCTCGCCACTTGCCCCAAAGGCATCGAAGGCCTGCTCCACGACGAACTCATAGCACTGGGCGCCACGCCGGGTAAAACCACCGTGGCAGGCGTCTATTTCACTGCCAGCCAAGCGATCGCTTATCGTGTTTGCCTGTGGTCTCGGTTAGCCAACCGGGTCATTTTGACCCTGGTACGCGAATCGATGATCGATACCGCCGAGCAAGTGCGCGATGTGGTCGCCCGCATTGCCTGGCCACAGCACCTGGCACCGGGCAAAACGCTGGCCGTCGATTTCCATGGCCGCAGCGAACACATTCGCCACACCCGCTTTGGCGCGCAAACCGTTAAAGACGGCATTGTCGATGCGCTTCAACTGGCCGGGCAGGAACGCCCCAATGTGGATACCAAAACCCCACATTTGCGCGTCTATGCCCACCTGCACCGGATGAATTTAACCATTGGGCTGGATCTCTCAGGTGAGAGTCTCCACCGCCGTGGTTATCGCCGTGACGTAGGCCATGCACCGCTAAAAGAGAATCTGGCGGCGGCACTGCTGGTGCGCGCAGGCTGGCCCGAGCGCTTAAAAGCGGGAGAGCCGTTGATTGATCCGCTGTGCGGTGCAGGCACGCTGCTGATCGAAGCCGCCATGATGGCCGCTGACCAAGCGCCTAACCTGAATCGTGAGCGGTTCGGTTTTCACGGCTGGGCAGGCCACGATGATCTCGCTTGGCAGGAACAGAAGCGCGAAGCCGATGCGCGCGCGTCGATTGGTCGCAAGCGCTGTAAAGCCCAGCTACTCGGCTTTGATCAGAGCCCCGCAGCACTGACGGCAGCGAAATCCAATGCCATGCGCGCGGGTATTCCAGCCTTGATAAGCCTGCATGGTCAAAGCCTTGTCCAGTTGACGCGACCCGAAACACTGACGGCTGAGAGCGGCCTGCTGATCACCAATCCCCCTTACGGCGAGCGGTTGGGTGAATTACCAGAACTGGTGCGTCTATACGCCCAGCTTGGTGAGAAAGCCAAAGCGCTATTCCCCGGCTGGACCCTGGCGGTATTTACCGGTAACCCGGATCTAGGCCACCGGCTGGGCATGCGTGCGCACAAGCAGTACGCGCTTAAAAACGGCGCGCTAGATGCCAAGCTACTGCTTATGGAGATTGGTGGCACTGAGCATGCGCCTGCCGCGAGCGATACAAAGCCTGTTCAGAGCGAGAGTAGTGCAGTGGCGACGCCTAGTGATAAGGTGAGCGAAGAGCAAGCCGCCCACAAAAATCAAGACAATGCGCAGATGTTCGCCAATCGACTGATTAAAAATCAGAAGCGCTTGAAGAAATGGCTGAAGCAGAGCGGTGAAACCAGCTATCGCGTTTATGATGCCGATATGCCGGAATACGCCCTGGCGGTGGATCGTTACGGTGATCGGGTACATGTACAAGAGTACGCGGCACCTAGCTCGATCAACCCAGCCCAGGCGCAAAAGCGCTTGTACGATGCCTTGGAAGTCATGCCCGAGGCGCTTAACGTTGATGCCAGCAAAATCTATATCAAACGCCGCGAACGCCAAACCGGCAGCGCCCAGTACCAGAAGCGGGCCGCCAGCGGTGAACGCTTTGAGGTGCAGGAGGGCGCAGCACGGCTATGGGTCAACCTGCGTGACTATCTGGATACCGGGCTGTTCCTTGACCATCGGCCGGTTCGGCGCATGCTGGGCGAAATGGCCAGCGGTAAGCGCTTTTTAAATCTGTTCTGTTATACCGCCACCGCGACCGTACAGGCGGCCTTGGGTGGAGCCAGTGACAGTGTGAGCGTGGATATGTCCAACACCTACCTGGAGTGGGCCAAGGACAACTTTGCGCTGAACAAACTCGATACACGGCTGCATCGTGTGATTCGCGACGACTGTTTCCGCTGGCTGGAAACGGCCAACGCCGAGTTCGACCTGATCTTTATGGATCCGCCGACCTTTTCCAACTCCAAGAAAATGCGCGATACCCTTGATGTGCAGCGTGACCATCCGCGACTGGTGGAACTCGCCATGGCGCGCTTGGCACCGGGTGGCACGTTAGTGTTTTCGAATAATCAACGGCGTTTTAAACTCGATGAAGCGCTTTACCAGCAGTATGCGGTCGAGGACATCACCGGGCGTAGCTTCGACCCCGATTTCCAGCGGCGTACGAATCTTCACCATGTGTTTATACTGCGCCACAAAGCGGCGTAAGAGAGCCATCGTATGAAAAGAGTCTTTGCATGATTCATCTATCGCTTTACACCACGCTGGGTTGCCACCTATGCACTCAATTGGAAGGGCTGGTGGCGACACTCGCCAATCAGAAGGTGTGGCTGCACCATATCGAAATCAGTGATGACGATGCGCTTGTCGAGCGCTACGGCGTGCGGATACCGGTGCTGGTGGATAGCGATGGAAATGAGTTGGATCGTGGCTTTGAGCTAGAACGCTTAAGCGATTGGTTGCGTGAACGCGGCTGGCTGGATGAAGCGGCCCTGGAAGCGTTTACCGCACCACCCGATACCTCCGCCCCCAAAGGGGCGCATGAGCGTGACGGGCGGCGCTTTCTGGGCTAACCCCTAGCGGCCCTAAAGTGTATCCAGTAGCGATAGTTGGCGCATGGCCTCCTGGCCCTCGGGAGTATGATCGGCCACGTCCAGTACCTTGCGAAAACCCCGCGAGGACTGGATGGTGGTTTCGTCCTCAAGCCACATCTGGGCCAGCTCCAGCGTGTCGGCTAGCTGATGCTTTAGACCGCCAAACTGAGTGCCGATTTGCCCCCAGGCGCGGCTGAAAATCCAGTCACCAAACATATCCTGGTGAATATGAACCAACACATAGTCATGGTTGGTTTCCCAGCGTACGATCACAACACTCTCCTTACTTAGCTTTTAAAAGATAGCCTTTAAAAGATAGCCTTTAAACTCGCCTGCCCATCAAGCCGTCGCGGGCGGTATTGTAAAGCCCGGATACCCAAACGCCTATGAAACTTGTCATCGACGCCAATATCCCCGCTGCCGAGCACTGCTTCGGCCATTTCGGTACGCTCACCCGCGTGCCAGGGCGGGAGATAAACGCCGCCCACCTTCGGGATGCCGACGCGCTCATCGTGCGCTCCATTACCCAGGTCAACGATAAGCTGCTTGCCGATAGCCCCGTACGTTTTGTGGGTACGTGCACCATTGGCACCGACCATATCGACCAGGCGGCGCTGGCGCAGCGCAATATCGACTTCGCCAGTGCACCAGGCTGCAACGCCGAAGCGGTGGTTGATTATGTATTGAGCAGCTTGCTGACCCTGGCGGAGCGCGATGGCTGGGCTCTTGGCGAGCGAGCCGTGGGGATTGTGGGGGTGGGCAATGTCGGCAGCAGACTGCAGGCGCGACTAACCGCCATGGGCGTCGCAACGCTGGCCTGTGATCCGCCCAGAGCCGACGAGGAGGGCCAGACAGGCTTTCACTCGTTAGATGCCCTGATCGAGCGCTGTGATGTGCTCTGCCTGCATACCCCACTAACCCGCGAAGGCCCACACGCGACGTATCAACTACTCAATGCTCAACGTATCGGTGAGTTAGCGCCGGGCAGTGTGCTGCTTAATGCTGGGCGGGGCGACTGTGTGGATGGCTTGGCGCTGCGCAGCCGATTGTCGGGTAAAGGGGACATTAAGGCGGTGTTGGATGTGTGGGAAGCGGAGCCGGATATTGATGCTGGCTTGCGTGATCTGGTTTCTATAGCAACACCGCATATAGCGGGGCACAGTTTGGATGGCAAGCTACGCGGCACGTGGATGATTCAACAGGCGCTAGCGCGTCACTGCGGCCAGCCCAGTGAATTTACGTTCGCCGATATTTGCCCGCCGCCCGCACTGGCATCGCTGCATTTGCAGCACGCGCTACCGCCAGAAGATGCGCTAAGGCTCTGCATGAGAGCGGTGTACGACGTGCGCCGCGACCACGATGCTCTCCAGCGCCAAACGCTGCATCACTGCATGCACAAAGGCTTTGACGACTGCCGCGCCAACTACCCGCTGCGGCGCGAATTCGCCACGCTCAGTGTGCAGCTGTCAGGGGAGGCGGTAGCGCTGGAAGGCTTATTGCGTGGGGCGGGGTTTCCCTGCAGTCATAGTGAGGATTTCTGACTATTGTCATTGGAGACGCTTGTCTCTTGTCATAACGAGTTGCTCCAGCATTGTCATTGCGAGGAGCGAAGCGACGCGGCAATCTGTACCCGCGGAGGCACATCCCCAGATTGCTTCGCTGCGCTCGCAATGACAGAAAAGGCGACCCCGAGATTGCTTCGCTACGCTCGCAATGACAGAAAAAGCGACTCCAGACTACTTAGCGGAGTTCGCAACGACGTGAAAGAGCCACCGGTCTGCGGTGGCCCCAAGCGACTTACTGACGATAAGCGGCTTCTTTCAGCGCACGGATGCGCTCATCCAGCGGCGGGTGGCTGGCAAATAGCTTTTCCACCAGCGAGCGCGTTTGGCCTTTGGTGATGGCCATGGCGCGCAGCGTGTCAGGCATTTGATCGGGCATTTCCGTTTCGGTTTTCAAGCGTGCCAGCGCGCTGACCATAGCGTTAGTGCCTGCCAAGCGCGCGCCCGCTTCATCGGCGCGGTATTCGCGATAGCGCGAGAACCAAGCGACGATGGCCGAGGCCAAAATGCCGAACACAATCTCAGCGACCATGACTACTGCGAAGTAACCCATAAAACCGAGCCCGCCTTCACCATCGCTACGGCTGCGCAGGAAGTTATCGACCAAGTGTGCCACTACCCGGGCAAAGAACATCACGAAGGTGTTCACCACGCCTTGAATCAGCGCCAGTGTCACCATGTCGCCATTGGCAACGTGGCCAATTTCGTGAGCCAGTACCGCCCGCACTTCTTCCGGTCGCATGCGATTCATCAAGCCTGCCGAGACGGCCACCAGTGCATCGTCCTTGTTCCAGCCCGTAGCAAAGGCGTTGGATTGCTGTGCCGGAAAGATGCCCACTTCCGGGGTTTTAATACCCGCTTCACGGGAGAGCTCCGCGACCGTGTCCAGCAACCACCGTTCGGTCGAGTTGGAGGGCGTTTCGATGATCACCGTGCCGGTGCTGCGCTTGGCCATCCATTTGGAAATGAAGAGCGAGATGATGGAACCCGCCATGCCGAACACAAAGCAGAAGATCAGCAGGCTGGTGAAGTTGATGCCCTGGCCGCGCAGGTAGCCCTCTACACCGAGCAAGCGCAAGGTGATACTGGCGACCAGCAAGACCGCTATATTGGTCGCTAAAAACAGCAGAATTCGCATCATGGTGCAGGTTCTCCCTCAACGTTTAGAAACCGGTTCATACACAGCCAGTGAAATGGTCACAGAATAGTTGCTTAAATACGTACTGTTCGTGGCAGTTTCAAGTCACGCTGCGTCAAATAGCTGTTTTAATCGGCATATTCACCTAGCTAGGCTCACTGCCGGTAGCGGGATAGGAAGTTGGCAAAACGGTCCAATGCATCACCGAGTTGGTCTGCCCAGGGCAGGGTCACAATGCGCACATGATCCGGCTCTGGCCAGTTAAAGGCGGTCCCTTGTACCAGCAATATTTTTTCCTGCAGCAGCAAATCAAGCACCATCTGCTGATCGTCTTTGATGTTGAAAACTTTTGGGTCCAGACGCGGAAACGCATAGAGCGCGCCTTTTGGCTTCACGCAGGAGACGCCGGGGATCGCGTTCAGCTTTTCTACCGTGATGTCACGCTGGGCCAACAGCCGCCCGCCAGGCAGGATTAAATCGTTAATCGACTGATAGCCCCCCAGCGCGGTTTGAATCGCGTGCTGGGCGGGCACGTTGGCGCACAGACGCATGGAAGCCAGCATATTCAGCCCCTGGATATAGTCCTGAGCGTTCAATTTGGCCAAGGTGCCGGAGATAATCATCCAGCCCGAGCGAAAGCCCGCACAGCGATAGCTTTTGGAGAGCCCGTTCATGGTGATGACTAATTGGTCATCGTCCGCTAACGCGCCCGTGGCGGTGTGCTCGACGCCGTCGTACAGAATCTTGTCGTAGATCTCGTCAGAGAACACCACCAGATTGTGCTGTTTGGCTATCGCCAGTACCTCTTTGACCACTGCGGGCGGATAGACTGCACCGGTCGGGTTATTGGGGTTGATCAGCACAATGGCGCGCGTGTGGCTGGTGATTTTGGCGCGAATATCCGCCATGTCGGGCGTCCAGTCGGCCTGCTCGTCGCACAGGTAGTGCACCGCATGGCCACCGGAAAGGTGAGCGGCCGCGGTCCATAGTGGGTAGTCTGGTGCGGGAATCAGCACTTCGTCGCCGTCATTGAGCAGCGCCTGCATGGCCATCACGATCAGCTCAGAGACGCCGTTACCGATGAAGATATCCTCAATCCCCACGCCGGGAATCTGCTTGCGCTGGCACTCCTGCATAATCGCTTTGCGCGCAGAGTAGAGCCCCTTGGAGTCGCAGTAGCCCTGGGCAGTGGGCAGGTTACGCATCACATCCTGGAGAATCTCTTCCGGCGCCTCGAAGCCGAAGGGCGCGGGGTTGCCGATATTCAGCTTGAGAATTCGTTGGCCTTCCTCTTCCAAGCGCTTGGCGTGGTCGAGTACCGGGCCGCGAATGTCATAGCAGACATTGTGCAGCTTATGAGATTTCTTTAGCGGTTGTGATTCGTGCGACTGCGGGGTATCCATGAGGTGTTTGTCCAAAAGTAGCTAGAAGCCCAAAAGTATCCAACGTCATTATGTGTTTACTAGGTCAAAGGGTGACTTAGCAGTGCTCGGCTCATTATGCGTCGGAAAGGCCTTGATTGTCTTCGTCGTTTTGCACCGGAGGTGGCGGAATATCTGCCGGGGTTTCAAGCGTTAGCCTGCCCAGCTTGCCGTCGCGAAGTTCGTGAAGCAGTACTTCGGCGCCGCGGTGCAGATCAACCGCGCCGCCGGGGCGCAGGCCGCCACGGCGGGCAGCGATATCTTTTAAGATGGCGTTACCGTCGAAGCCAGCAATAGCGAGAAAATCAGGCTTTTTCGGACCGTCCGCATCAATATCGTGGGGGAGGTCCGGCGCGGTGTAAGGCGGCAGCTCTTTGAGCTTATAGCGCTCGGTGAGCGCTTCGGGGTAGCGCTTGGCAAGCTCCGCGCTGGTGACAATCGCCACATCGGTGTACTCAATGGCGGTATCGCGAATGGCGCCGGTAGCAGCGAGACGATAAGCACTGGCCTGGTCTTCGATTTTGGGCCACAGCACGCCTGGGGTGTCGGTAAGGGCTACACGCCCATCGATACGCACCTTCTGTTGACGCTTGGTGACCGCAGGCTCGTTACCGGTCTTGGCGATTTTGCGCCCAGCCAAGCCATTAATCAGCGTGGATTTCCCGACATTCGGTATACCCATCACCATCACGCGCACATCGCGGTCAGCGCGCACGGCACCGGCCAGTTCATGACACAGCTTGGGGATTTTCTTCAGCTCACGGGTATTGGTCGTGGTAACGGCTAAGGCACGCATGTTCTCTTGGGCATCGAAAAATTCGACCCACTCGGCCGTCCGCTCTGGGTCGGCGAGATCGGCGCGGGAGAGAATTTTCAGCACCGGCTTATGGCGGGTTAGCTCGGCCAGCATCGGGTTGGCGCTGGAGTAGGGCAGACGCGCGTCGAGGACCTCGATCACTACGTCAATTTCAGGCAGCACCTCCTTAATCTGGCGGCGGGCCTTGTTCATATGTCCGGGGAACCAGCCGAGCATGGGTCTCTCCTGAAAGTACAAAAAATAGAGGCACAAAAAAGCGGGCGACCATTCTAACAGATGGCGCCCGCCTTGCTGTGCTTCCTTTTAGCAAGGATTACTCGTCGGGGTGAAACTCTAACGACACCGAGTTGATGCAGTAGCGCAAGCCGGTGGTCTCGGGTGGCCCGTCGGGGAAAACGTGGCCCAGGTGTGCATCACAGTGAGAACAGACGACCTCGGTGCGCTGCATGCCGTGAGTGGTATCTGTATGCTCTTCAACGCAGCGGCTACCCAGCGGCCGGTCAAAGCTGGGCCAGCCGCAGCCAGCATCAAACTTGTGCTCGTTCTCAAACAGTGGCGCATTACAGCACACACAGTGGTAAATACCCTGAGCATCGCGCACCTGATAATCCCCGGTGAAAGGGCGTTCAGTGCCTTTCTCGCGTGCCACGCGGTACTGCTCTGGCGTTAACTGCTTTTGCCACTCGTCGGGGGATTTTTCTATTTTCGCCATGGGGTTCTCCTCTCCCTCTGGTTGGCCACTCTTCAGAGGCTTATTAAGCAGGCTAGCTTAACACTCTCATGAGTGACAGTGAGTCGCCTGCTCAAGTTCAGCATGGATGAAACTCCCCAAGATGTGTTTATACGCTGGCCGCGCCGCCGTTACTGCGCGGATCGTGAGCGCTCTCTATCAATCCATGCGGGTGGTGCACGATACCGCCCGCATGACCCATGGTGTCGCTGAAGGCTTCAGGCAACACTTCCACATCGTGGCCGGCTGTCGCTAGGGCGGTTACAAGGGCATCGTCAAAACGCGCTTCGAGTTTTAAGTTAGTGCTGGTTTCACCCCAAGTACGACCCAGCAGCCAGCGGGGCGCGGTTATCGCCTGCTGAAGCGGCATGCCGTGCAGCGCATAGCGGGAAAATACCGCCGCCTGGGTTTGCGGCTGGCCTTCACCGCCCATGGTGCCGTAGACCATGGTACGACCATCGTTAAACTTGGCCATTGCCGGGTTGAGCGTATGGAAAGGTTTGCGGCCAGGGGCTAAGCCGCGCAGGTCGTCGGGATTAAGCGAAAAGCTGATGCCGCGGTTCTGCCACAACACGCCGCTTTCCGGCAGCACCACGCCACTGCCGAACTCCCAATAGATACTCTGGATAAAGCTTACTGCACGGCCTTCGCTATCGACGGTGCCCATCCAAATGGTGTCGCCAGGGGCTGGCTCGTGTGGCCAGGGCAGGGCGCGTTGTGGGTCAATTTGAGCCGCTTCCCGACCAATATTCGCCTCGCTGAGTAACGCCTGCAGTGGTGTGGGGACACGGCCCGGGTCAGTCACATTTTGGTCACGTAGGATAAAGGCGCGCTTGGTCGCTTCAATCAGCCCGTGCAGGTGATCAAAACCGTTGGGCTCGGCGGCTTTCAAGCGCTCGTAAATGGCCAAAATCATTAACGACGCCATGCCTTGGGTCGGCGCTGGCAGGTTGTACAGCATGGCATCCTGGAGGGTGACTTCCAGCGGCGTGACGCGCTGGGCGCGGTAGGCGTGAAAGTCAGCCAAGCGCAGGGGGCTGCCCACTGCTTCCAAATCTTTCGCCATGCTAGCAGCCAGTTCGCCGCGATAGAAATCATCTAATCCGGCTTCCGCTAATCGCTTGAGGGTGGCCGCTAAGCGTGGCTGGCGCAGGCGCTCACCCTCCTGGGGCACCTGGCCGTTAAGCAGCAGGGAGTCACTAAAGCCAGGGCTTTGAGACAGGCGTTCAACGTGTTTGGCAGTGAGGGCTTCCTGGCTTTGGGTGACCGAAATACCCGCTTCGGCATGATGAATGGCGTCGGCCAACAGCGTGGTCAGAGGCAGCTGCTTTCCCCAGCTCGACGCTACGTTCAGCGCTTCATGCCAGCCGCCAATCGTGCCCGCCATGGTCAGAGCAGCTTTAGGGCCACGCTCGGGAATCTGCGTCTCACCGGCGTAGAAATCCGCATTGGCGAGGCCCGCTGCCGGGCCGCAGGCGTCTATGGCAACGGGGGCTTTGCCGGGCTCATGAATTAACCAAAAACCGTCGCCACCCAGGGCATTCATATGCGGATAAACCACCGCAATGGCCGCGGCGGCTGCCACCATGGCTTCCACCGCGTTGCCGCCCTGTTTCAACACATCTCGCCCGGCGCTAGCCGCCAGGTGATGTGGGGCGACGCAGCTGCCGCCGTAACTACGTTGGGTGTGAAGCATCTTAAATTCCTTTGTTATTGATCATGGTTACCAGCCAATGGCGTTCGGCAGCCAAGTGGCGATGCTGGGAAAAATAAACACCAGCGCAACGGCTAAAAACTGCAGCCCGATAAACGGCAGGGCGCCTTTGTAGATATCCAGCGTGGTGACCTCTTTGGGGGCCACGCCCTTGAGGAAAAACAGTGACCAGCCAAAGGGCGGGGTAAGAAACGAGGTTTGCAGCACCAACCCCACTAGAATGCCCAGCCATACCATATCGACGCCCATCTGAACGAAGAACGGTAAAAATAGTGGCAGGGCAATATAGCTGATCTCAATCCACTCGAGGAAGAAGCCCAGCACGAACATCAGCAATAGCATAAACAGCAGCGCGCCGAATTCACCGCCTGGCACCCAGTCAAACATCCGGGCGACAAGGTGCTCGCCACCCAGGCCACGAAACGCTAGCCCAAATACCTGCGCACTGATCAAGATAAAGAACACCATCGCCGAAATCACCAGCGTGGCCTTGGCGACCTCCTTGAGTAGGGTGAAGGTTAACTGCCCCAAGCAGGCGACAAATACCAGCGCCCCCAGCGCCCATCGCGGCAGCCTCGGTAGGCGCGGCAATACCGCCGATAATCGAGCCCAGTACCGCAAACACCAAGCCTGCCGGCGGGCCCAAATATACATCGCCGCTAGCGTTAGCCCCGGCACCATGGCGTCGGCGAACATCGTGCCGACCGATTCACTCAAAATTTCTGCCAATAGGATTAGCACCAAGCTAGGCGGAATAATCTGACCTAAGGTGCCGGATGCGCAGATCATCCCGGTCGCAAGTGTTTTAGAGTAGCCTCGGCGTAGCAGCGCCGACGCCGAATTATCACGCTGAGCACTTTCAACGTGCATGGCTGTGATGTAACCCCCATGCTTTGCTTGTAGGTAATTGAAAGCTGGCCAATTAGGTTGGTGAAGGGTAGAGAGCTTGACAGCTCAATAAGGTCTGAGTAACATACGCGCCACCTCGACGAGGCAAGCAACGTCCCATTCGTCTAGTGGTCTAGGACACCGCCCTTTCACGGCGGTAACAGGGGTTCGAACCCCCTATGGGACGCCACTTATTTTTAAAGATTTGGTTTTTAGGGTAAGCGGTCGTCAGGGTTATCGGAATGCGGGAATAGCTCAGTGGTAGAGCATCGCCTTGCCAAGGCGAGGGTCGGGAGTTCGAATCTCCTTTCCCGCTCCAATTAGGTGTGTGGTAAGTCAGGCGAGGTCGGGAGCTGGAACGCCAGCCCGGTCGAATCTACTTTCCCGCTCCAAAGTAGTTGAAGTAATTATAGTGTCCCATTCGTCTAGTGGTCTAGGACACCGCCCTTTCACGGCGGTAACAGGGGTTCGAACCCCCTATGGGACGCCACTTCCGATAGGTTAGGTAAAAAGCTAAGCAAGTGTTCTATAAGCGGGAATAGCTCAGTGGTAGAGCATCGCCTTGCCAAGGCGAGGGTCGGGAGTTCGAATCTCCTTTCCCGCTCCAGTTTAGGCGTGTGGTTAGTCAGGCGAGGTCGGGAGCTGGAGCGCCAGCCCGGTCGAATCTTCTTTCCCGCTCCAGTTTTAGGTGCCGGATTAAGTTGTTTTCCTGCTCCAATAAGTCCCATTCGTCTAGTGGCCTAGGACACCGCCCTTTCACGGCGGTAACAGGGGTTCGAACCCCCTATGGGACGCCATCAAGCGTTATACGTCGTTTTGTTTGCGTTGCGGGAATAGCTCAGTGGTAGAGCATCGCCTTGCCAAGGCGAGGGTCGGGAGTTCGAATCTCCTTTCCCGCTCCATGTAAACTCTTATATTTCTTCTTTGCCCGCCTTTATTCCTTCTGTATGCATTCTAGCGTTAAGCGTTAGTGTTGATCGCCTATCCTGGGCGAGCTTTTTTGTGCTCTTAAATCGGTAATGATCTACGCCCAAGTTCAACATTGGGCTGGGCGCAGAAGAATGTTCCTAAGTAGTTAGTTGGCGAGTGTGAAGTGGCTTACGACATCGTTTAATGTCTGTGAGCGCTTGGTAAGATCGTTGGCTGAGGATGCCGTTTGCTGAACCATGGAAGCATTATCCTGGGTTGCCTGATCTAATTGAGCGATCGCTACGTTAATTTGTTCAATGCCTCGGGTCTGTTCATGGGTAGCCGCAGTAATATCGGTAAATAAATCATTAACCTGTTGGATCTGCTGGTCAATTTTTTGCATCCGCTCTTTCGCCGTGCCCACCAGCGAAGCACCTTGGCTTACCTGTGTGTTCGAGGTGTCGATCAGCGTTTTAATCTCCTGAGCTGCGCTTGCTGAACGGTTAGCCAGCTGGCGCACTTCTCCGGCGACTACGGCAAAGCCTCTACCATGTTCACCCGCCCGCGCGGCTTCCACGGAAGCATTTAGCGCCAGAATATTAGTTTGAAATGCAATGCCGTCGATCAATGTGACGATCTCGGTAATTTTGGCAGCTTCTGCGTTAATGGCTTGCATCGAAGTCGCAGCTTCGCCAATGGCTTGTTGGCCTGCTTGAGATGTTTCGCCTGCACTGCGTACTAACTCTTTGGCTTGTTCTACGCTGTCGGCATTTTGGCGCACCGTGGCGGTGACTTCTTCCATGCTAGAAGAGGTCTGTTGTAGCGCGGCGGCCTGTTGCTCGGTGCGTGATGAGAGCTCTTGGTTGCCCGAAGCAATCTCGCCTGCATTATGATCAACGGCTCTGCTGGTGGCTTGTATCTCCTGCATTGTATCGTGCAGCTTATTACGCATTTCTTGGATATCGTGCAATAAGCTGCTGGAGTCATTCTGTTTGAGTGCCACGGTCGCGGATAAGTCGCCTTGAGCAATGCGGCCGACGACGCTCGCTGCGTAACTAGGCTCACCGCCAAGGCGGCGTAGAATGAATGAAATCATGCTCCAGAACGCAAGGGTGACCAGTACGCCAGCAAGTATACCTACTACTACACTTTCGATAAGTTGACTCATGATTGCGCTGTTCACATCTCCCATGAAGACACCGCTGGCAATATAGACATCCCAGGGCGCATAAACTTCAGCGTAGGTGCGTACCAGCGGTTGTGCATCGCTTCCTCTTGCGAAATTAGAGTAGTACTCAGTAAAGCCGCCTCCCGTGCCTCGTGTGTTATCTAGAATGGCTTGGAAAATACGCGTGCCTTCAGGATCGGTAACCTGGGCTAGGTCTTCTCCCCGAGCCCGTTTAGGGTGGGCAAGCATTTTCAGATCGTCACTAAACGCGAATAGATAGTTATCTTCTTCCCCGAATCGCACGTCGCGAATGGTTTCAAAAGCGAGGGTTTTAGCTTTGTCTAGCGTAATGTCGCCCTGCTGGGCCAGTACGTCAAAATGTTCCATGGTCGAAACCGCTATATCCACGGCAGTGACCATGCGTTGCTCGCGTTCGGTATATAGCAAGGCACGACTTTGCCATGCATTAACAACAATCATGATGGCAAGAATTAACCAGAGTACGATGACTCCAATAAGGCGCTGACGTCGCAGGGGTAGAGCGGCTAGGCCCTTCATGGCTTTAGGCGAAGCAGTCGATGGAAAACTGATTAAAGCCTTTGAGTGGTGAGAAACGGTGGCGCTCATTATGTGTTTAACTCTCTTATGTGTTTGGTTCCCTTGTATGCCAAGCGGAAGTCATCCCTACATAGCACGACGCTAATACTAAAGTATTAATATTAGTGCTTCTGCATCAAAAGCGTGGCAAAGTGTCATTTAATGTACATATTCCCCTGAATCTAGAGCGCGCTAGCAAATAGCAGGCTACGTGGAGCAGTGGGATGGCTTGAAAAACATATGATTGCCCCGATATCTCTCCCTCTAACGCACTTACTTGTGCTTCTTATTTTGCTGACAGGACATGTTTATGGCCGAACCGGCATTGTCGATCCGTGGCCTTACCAAAGTGTATGGCAACGGCTTTCAGGCACTCAAAGGTATTGATCTCGACGTCCAACAGGGCGATTTTTTTGCTTTGTTGGGCCCCAATGGCGCCGGTAAATCCACCACGTTAGGTGTGGTCTGCTCGCTGGTGCAAAAGACGGCGGGAAAGGTCACCATATTTGGCATTGATGTCGATAAAGATTTCGCCAAAGCTAAGTACCAGCTGGGTGTCGTGCCGCAAGAGTTCAACTTCAACCAGTTCGAAAAAGTGCTCGATATCGTGCTGGCCCAAGCGGGCTATTACGGCATGACCAGTCGCGAAGCCTTGCCTCGCGCTAAACAGCTGCTGACCGACCTTGGCCTATGGGAAAAGCGCAACGGCAACGCGCGCATGCTCTCCGGTGGTATGAAGCGCCGCCTGATGATCGCTCGGGCGTTGATGCATCGCCCCAAACTGCTGATTCTTGATGAACCAACCGCAGGCGTGGATATCGAGCTGCGGCGTAGCATGTGGGAGTACATGCGGCGGATTAACCAGGATGAAGGCACCACCATCATTCTGACGACGCACTACTTGGAAGAGGCCGAGAGCCTCTGTCGCAATGTCGCGATCATCAATAATGGTGACATTGTGCGCAATACCAGCGTGCGGGAGCTACTGGCCGAGCTTGATACCGAGACTTTCCTGATCGACTTGGCTGAGCCAGTCGCAGAAGTGCCCAACATCGAAGGTTTTGAGTTGCACCAGCTAGAGCCCACCCAGCTTTCGCTGTTAGTCCATCGTGGTCAGCGTTTGAACGATGTGTTCAAAGCGTTGAGTGAGCAGGGCATCGAAGTGGTATCCATGCGCAACCGGGCCAACCGCCTAGAGGAGATGTTTGTGTCGATGGTAGAAGGCAGTGGTCAAGGGGCGATAGGCCCGCGCGTCGAGAAGACGGAGGAGCGCGTATGAACGCTACGCAAACATTGATCGCTCTATGGACGCTGGTGCTCAAAGAGATCAAACGCTTCACCCGCATTTGGCCGCAAACGCTGCTGCCACCTTCGATCACCATGGCGATGTACTTCATCATCTTCGGTAATCTCATCGGTTCGCGGATTGGTGACATGGGCGGCTTCAGCTACATGGATTTCATCGTCCCGGGGCTGATCATGATGTCGGTGATTACCAACAGTTACTCCAACGTGGCGTCGAGTTTCTTCTCGAACAAGTTTCAGCGTTCGATTGAAGAGATGATGGTATCGCCCATGCCCAACTGGGTGATACTGGCTGGCTTTATCTTAGGCGGCATGGCGCGTGGCCTTGGCGTTGGGTTGATTGTGACGGTCGTTTCGCTGTTCTTTACCCGCTTAACCATGGAGCATCCTCTGCTCACCGTGCTTGTTGTCGTGCTTACCTCAGCGCTATTCTCTATTGGCGGCTTTATTAACGCGCTACTGGCCAATAAATTCGACGATATTTCTATCGTGCCGACGTTTATTCTCACGCCGCTGACCTATCTGGGTGGGGTGTTTTACTCTATCTCGATGTTGCCCGATTTCTGGCAGGGCGTTTCCATGCTCAATCCGATTTTGTACATGGTTAACGTTTTCCGTTACGGCTTCTTAGGCGTGTCGGATATTCCCGTTGGCTGGGCGCTCGCTGCTATTTTTGCCTTTATCATTGTGCTGTTTAGCATTGCGCTTGCGATGCTGGAGCGCGGCAAAGGTATTCGCAGCTAGACGCATTAATCCGATTGAGAAGAGAGCTTTTATTACATGTCAGATCGCCCAGACACGTTAGAGCACGCGCCGTTAGGGCGCGATTCTGCTTACCCTGAGCAGTATGACGCGGGGCTGTTATATCCGATCCCTCGCGCAGCCAACCGGGCGCCACTGGGGATTGAAGAAGGCGCGCTGCCATTTGAAGGCGAGGACGAGTGGCACGCCTTTGAAGTCTCCTGGCTGAATAGCCGCGGCAAGCCCATTGTCGCCGTGGCACGCTTTCGATTACCCGCAAGCTCGCCCCATCTGATTGAGTCTAAATCCTGGAAGCTATACCTCAATAGCTTCAATCAAACCCGTTTCTATAGTCGTCAGGACGTGATGGAAACGCTTGCCAATGACCTCGCGGTTGCGGCAGGTGCTGCGGTGAGTGTCGAGTTATTTGATGTGGATGCGCCTGAGCTTTCAGCACGCTCCTTACCGGGCGAATGCTTGGACGATTTAGATATTGCAGTAAGCGATTACACACCCAGCAGTGACCATCTAACGGTAGGGGAAGCGGTCGTCGAGGAGACACTCTACTCGCACCTGCTGAAATCTAACTGCCCCGTTACCGGCCAGCCAGATTGGGGAAGTGTGTTGATTCGCTATCAAGGGCCCAAAATCGATCGCGAAGGGTTACTGCGTTACCTGATTGGGTTTCGTCAGCATCAGGATTTTCACGAACACTGCGTTGAACACATCTTCACCGACCTAATGACCCATGCGAAACCAACGCAACTGCTGGTGCTAGCGCGTTACGTGCGTCGCGGTGGATTGGACATAAGCCCCTGGCGCGCAACGCCTGGTCTAGCGCCGCCCACGCCGCTGCGCCTAGCAAGGCAGTAAGCGGCAGTGTTATAAATGATGATGCCATCAATGGCGGTACTAGGTTTTGTCTGAAAAGTCGGCGAGCGAAGGCCAGACAAGGCAAAAATCGGCGAAAAGACGGAGTTTACGTGGTGTAAATGAGTACTTTGAGCCGATTTTTAACGCCGTATGGTCGAGCGAAGCCAGTTTTCAGACAGAATCTAAGTAGCCCACCAATTGGATTTGGAGTTATTAATGGACGCACTCACGCTACTTCACGAACGCAGCTCGATGGGCAAGCTGATTGAGCCAGCGCCTAGCAGCGAACAGCTAAGCGACATCTATCAAGCCGCTTTGCGGGCGCCTGACCATAAAGAGCTGCGCCCCTGGCGCTTCATAGAGTTCAGTGGGGAAGGGCGTGAGCGCCTGGGCGAACTATTTGCCGAGGCGGAGTTCCAGGAAAATCCTAGCGCCGACGACGATACGCTCAACTCGGCGCGCAAAAAGCCGCTGCGGGCGCCGATGATTATCGCCGTGATTGCCAAGGTCACGCCTGGACTCGAAAAAGTGCCCAAAATGGAGCAAGTAATTTCCGCTGGCTGCGCCGCCCACGGTATTCTGCTTGCCGCCCATGCGCTGGGTCTTGGCGCCATGTGGCGCAGTGGCAAGTACGCGTTTGACCCGGTGGTACGCAAAGGATTAAGCCTGGATGAAGATGATGAAGTCGTCGCCTTTATCTACTTGGGCACCTTGGGCGGACGGCATAAGCCCGTGGCGCAGCATAACGTTGCTGACTTTGTAGAGCGTTGGGACTAACCATGAGCGTATCCCGTCAACCAGGTATCCCTCACCCACGTTTGCCGTTGCCAGAAGGCCAGCCAGACGACTTGGTCGCTTTCCAGCAGTGGCTGAGTGACGCCATTCCCATGGTGAGCGCGTTAGGTATTAGCGAGATGACGCGCCACCGCGATTCGCTCACGTGGCAGTTGGCACTTGAGCCCAACCTAAACGATAAAGGCACAGGCTTTGGCGGCGCGCTCTCGGCGCAAACCACGCTGCAAGGCTGGTGCTGGGTCACCTTATGGCTGCGCGAACAGGGCATCGCCCGCGATGTAGTGGTTGCTGAGGCCACCCAACGCTTTCTAGCACCGGTCACCGATAACTACCGTTTAGTATGCACACCTGCTGAACCTGAAGGCTCCTCTCAACTAGCCCAGAAGCTTGAGGAGCGTGGGAAAGGTCGCATTGCGTTAACCCATCAGCTCTATTGTGGCGAGTCACTCTGCCTGGAAGCCAGCGGCAGCTACGCCGTGTTGCCAGCCTAAGGGCTTATTGGCCTGAAAAGGCTTGCTATTTCGAGGCTTAGCCCATAGTATGTGCGCCGTTCTGTCGCGAAAGGTAAAGCCTTTCAACAGCGCCAAAACGCGGAGGGGTGTCCGAGTGGTCGAAGGAGCACGCCTGGAAAGTGTGTAAGCCGCAAGGCTTCGAGGGTTCGAATCCCTCCCCCTCCGCCACAGAATTTAAGAAAGCCCGCTCAAT